>NZ_CP097154.1 GCF_023370075.1 Deinococcus sp. QL22 | reverse complement strand
CCGTTTTCATACCGCACCAATGGGTCGGCGTTGCCGTGCAGCACCAGCGTGGGTACCTTCAGTCCGGCCAATTCCCCGGTGACGTCATGCGTGCGGGTAGAGCGGAATTGACGGGCGTAGCGTTCAGGTGTCAGCGGGCGGTAGGAGGCTCCGGCGGCAATGGCATCCAGGGTGTCGGGCCGTGCCGCCACGAAATCGGGAGACATCATCAGACTATAGGTGCGCCGGGCGCGTTCACCGGGAGTCAGGGTGAAATCGGGGCGCAGGGCTTCCAGTCCGGCTGGGTCGGGGTGCACGTGGCCCGCACCGCCCGCCGAAGTTGCCACCAACGTCAGGCTCCGCACCAATTCCGGGTGCCTCACTGCCAGATTGAGCCCCACGAACCCGCCCATGCTGATTCCCACGATATGCGCGGGTGCAGCGTTCACGGCCCGCAAAAGTGCAGCGGCGTCATCGGCCTGGTCGGCAGTGGAGTAGTCGGCGTCTACCGGGTCGCTGTCGCCCGTATCCCGGTGATCCAAACTCATTGCGCGGTACATTTGCCCGAACACAGGCAGTTGCAAGCGCCAGCCGAGGCGGTTGCTGCCCAGTCCGGTCAGAAATAGGACGTTGCCCTGTGGGTCTGCTGGAGTAATCTCATCGTAAGCGAGGCTGTGGCCGCCAACGCTGACCCGTTTGGGAGCCGGAATGTGCGGGTGGGTTTGACTCGTTTGTTGCGGCATCAGAACCAGTCCTCCTGCATGTCGAAGGTGGTGCAGTCTGCGCTGGCAAGCAGATCGGCGTGGGCCTTCACTTTGGGCAGTTCGTACACGGCAAAAAATCGGGCGGCGTGGAGTTTTCCCCGGTAAAAATCGGCGTCACTGGCTTTGGCACTCGCCAGGGCGTGGGCGGCGGCGTTGGCCTGCCTTAGCCACATCCACCCGATCACCGTATGCCCCAACATTTCCAGCGCACTGTTGGCATTCGCCAAAAACAGATCGGGGCCAAGTTCAGGCGCTTTACTGAGGATCGTGAGAATGGCCTTGCCGTTTTGGGCCAGCGCAATCGTCAGCGCGCCCCGAATCTCTGCTACACCTTCCAACCCTTCCGAGGCCACCAGATCAGCCTGCATCTGGCCCAGCAGCACTTCCAGCCCGCGCCCGCCCGCCTGCGTCAGCTTGCGCCCCAGCAGGTCGTTGCCCTGAATGCCTTCGGTGCCCTCGTGGATGGGGTTGAGACGGTTATCGCGGTACAGCTGTTCTACCGGATAATCGCGGGTGTAGCCTGCGCCGCCGAGCACCTGAATGGCGTCACTCAGCGCCTCCTGACTGTATTTGCTGGGCCAGCTTTTCACGATGGGCGTCAGCAAATCCAGCAGCAGTCCGGTATCGGTGCGGCGGTCTTCGGGGCCAGTCGTCAGGTCGTCCACCAGACTGGAGGCATACAGGCCCAGCGCCAATCCACCCTCCACAAAGGCTTTTTGCCGCAGCAGCAAGCGCCTCACATCGGCGTGTCCAATAATGGGCACGGGCTGACTTTCTGGATTGCGGTCAGCGGCGGGGCGGCCCTGTTTGCGCTCGCGGGCATACTCCAGACTCACCATGTACCCGGCGTACCCCAGCATTACCGCGCCCATGCCCACGCCAATGCGGGCCTCGTTCATCATATGAAACATGTAGGCCAGCCCGCGCCCCGCCTCGCCCACCAGTTCGCCGATGCTGTCGCCGCCCTCACCAAAGTTCAGTAGCGTATTGGAGGTGCCCCGGTAGCCCATCTTGTGGTTCAGGCCCGCCAGCACCACGTTATTGGAGTCGCCCACGCTACCGTCTGGGTTGACGCGGTATCTGGGCACGATAAACAGGCTGATGCCTTTCACGCCTGCCGGAGCGCCCTTCACCCGCGCCAGGACCAGATGCACGATGTTTTCCGACAACTCGTGTTCGCCGCCCGAAATCCACATTTTGCTGCCGCGTACGGAATAAGTGCCGTCGTCCAGCGGCGTGGCGGAAGTGGTGATATCGGCCAGCCCTGACCCGGCCTGCGGTTCAGATAAGGCCATCGTGCCGAACCAGCGGCCTTCCAGCATGGGCAGCATGTACTTTTGCTGCTGCTCGGCGCTGGCAAATTCGCGCTGAAGGTTAGCATTCCCAATGGTCAGAAACGGATAGCCGCTGGTGGCAATATTGGCCGCCTGAAAGTGCGCCATGACCGCCTGCATAATGACCCAGGGCAGTTGCAGGCCACCCAGTTCCTCATCGTGGTGGGCACTGAGGAATCCGGCCTCCCGGAAGGCATTGACCGCCTGCTGTGCGCCGGGCACCAGTTTGACTTTGCCGCCCTCGACATGCGGCTCATTCAGGTCGGCTTCTCGGGCGTGCGGCAAAAAGTGACGTTCGGCCACCGTGTAGGCCAGTCCCAGAATGTCCTCGTAATCGGCCCGGGATTGCCCGGCAAAACGGGCGCGGGAAGGCAGAGCGGCGCTGTTCAGCACCTCGAACAACTGAAAATTCAGGTCGCGTTTGCTCAGGAAAGGGGCCACGTTGATTCACCTCGGAGGAAAGTGGGGGACTGGGTTGATGGTGCGGGTTCAGCGGTAGCATGTCAGGAATGTACGCGCACGTCAATTTGTAACCTGTGCGGACATCTTCACCCTCAATTGGCACGCTAAATTGGGGCCACCTGGGTTGCGTGTAGCTGCGCCCGCTGTATTCCCCCACTCCCCGGAGGTTTTGCCATGACTGTCCCCCAAACCAACGAAGCCCAGACCTATCAAGCCGTGCTGTGCCAAGCTTTCGACGAACCCGAAACCCTGACCGTACAGGCGCGTCCCATGCCCATCCCTGGCCCCGGCGAAGTCCTGATTGCCGTGCGTGCGGCGGGCGTCAATTACCCCGACGCGCTGATGGTGCAGGGCTTGTATCAGGTGCGCCCAACGCTGCCGTTCGTGCCGGGGGCTGAGGCGGCGGGCGTGATAGACGCGGTGGGGGAGGGCGTGACCCATCTGGCGGTGGGCGTGCGGGTGGCGGCGTTCACAGGTACGGGCGCGTTCGCCTCGCACCTGATTGCCTCTGCCGGGGCCGTGATGCCTTTGCCGGACGGCATGGAATTTGATGTGGCCGCCTGCCTGCCGCTGGCGTACGGCACGTCCATGCACGCCCTGTCTGACCGCGCTGCACTGAAGGCCGGAGAAACCCTGCTGGTGCTGGGCGCGGCGGGCGGCGTGGGCCTCGCGGCGGTAGCGATTGGCAAGGCGATGGGAGCGCGGGTCATCGCGGCGGCGGGCACGGACGAAAAGGTCAGCCTGTGCCTGCAACACGGGGCCGATGCGGGCATCAACTACACGTCGGGCAACTTGCGTGACGAATTGAAAGCCCTGACGGACGGCAAAGGGCCGGACGTGATTTTTGACCCGGTGGGCGGCGATTACACCGAAGCGGCATTCCGGTCTATCGGCTGGGGCGGGCGCTTTCTGGTGGTCGGGTTTGCGGCGGGCGGCGTGCCGAAGCTGCCGCTGAACTTGCCCCTGCTGAAGGGCGCGTCGGTGGTGGGCGTCTTCTGGGGCGAGTTTGCCCGCCGCAATCCGCGTGGCAACGCCGCGAATCTGGCGCGGCTGGCAGGTTGGGTCATGGACGGTACGCTGCGCCCCCTAATCAGCGCCCGCTATTCCTTGGAGCGCACGCCGGAAGCCCTCCGCGCCCTGCTGAACCGGGAAGTCACGGGCAAAGTGGTGGTCACGCCTTGACCAAAGCTGTACCAGTCACCCCATTGAGTACGGCGTTTACCACCGCGGAACTGGCCCGCGCCGCCGGAGTCACGCGCCGCACGGTCATGCACTACGCCGAAATCGGCCTGCTAGCCCCCGATCAGGTCACGGCCTCCGGGCGGGCGCTGTATGGCCCCTACGCCATGCGTCTGCTGCGCGACATTCTGGATTTACGGGCGCTGGGTGTGCCTCTGGACGAGGTAGCCGATATGGTCAGGCTGCGCCGCGCCACGCACACGGTCGAGGGCATGTACCGCCACGACTGGACGCGGGCCGACATTCCCCTATCCGATGAACGGTTGCGCGTGGTGCACGCCCGTCTGCGCGATCTGAACGCCGCCTATGACCGTCAGGCCGAAAATCTGAAACGCTTTGACCGCTGGCTGACCAAGCGGTTTACAGGTTCAGCAGGGCTGGACTCTGGCCCACCGCAGGAAGAAGACGAGCCAGAACTTGAGGGTTAGGATGGGTGGTGTGTCTGCTTCTGATCTGGCCCCCACATTGCCCCTGCTGCTGGAAACGCGCCTGACTGAGCGTGTGTGGGGCGGCTCGCGTCTTAAGCAATTAGGTGCAGAAAACGGCACTGCGCCAATCGGTGAAGCCTGGGCGGTGTACGAAGGCAATCAGATTCAGAACGCTCCGTTCGCAGGCCAAAGCTTAGGCGATCTCGCTGCCCGGTTTCCCGCCGAAGTATTGGGCGCGCACGCCACAGGCTCCCGCTTTCCACTCCTGATCAAGTTGCTGGACTGTGCCGATTGGCTGAGCGTGCAGGTGCATCCCAACGATGAGCAGGCCGCCCAGTTGGAAGGCGCGGGTGAGTTGGGCAAAACCGAAGCGTGGCACATTTTGGAAGCCGAGGCGGGCGCGGAACTCATTGCCGGAATTCGAGAAGGCACTTCACCCGATGACCTGAAAGCGGCCATCTTGCGCGGCGACGTGATGGACTACGCCGAACGCTGGCCCGTGGAGGCGGGCGACACCGTGATGATGCCTGCCGGAACGCTGCACGCGCTGGGGCCGGGGCTGCTGCTCTACGAGGTGCAGCAGACCAGCGACACCACTTACCGCGTGTACGACTGGGATCGTCCCGCCAGCGCAGGCCGCGCCTTGCATCTGGAAAAAAGTGCGGCGGTCACGACGACGAACCGCGCTCAGCCTCAATCTTCGCCGCCTGCCACACCGGGTCAAAGACAAAAATTGACCGCCTGCCCGTACTTTGTGCTGGAGCGGCTGAGCGGGCCAGAACTACAGAGCGACACCAGGGGCCAGAGCTTCCACGCCGTTACTGTTATGGCAGGGGAGATGACGCTGGTTGCAGGCGCAGAACAGCTGGCGCTGAAGGAACTGGAGTCGGTGGTCATCCCAGCGGCGGCAGGTGCATATCGCCTCAGCGGAGACTTTAAGGCGTTGCTTTCGCGATTGCCTTAAGCCGTTCTAACAGCAGTGAAAAAGTTGCTCGTCACGTGACGAGCAACTTTTTTGAGGAGGGTTTTTGACGTGCCCGTGAAGATTTTTCTAACTCAGGGTTTGGAGTAAATCGGTTTAAAGGTGAAGGGATAAGGCTGCGCCGTGTCTACCAGCACTTCCACCGCACCTACATCGTCGGCCCCCATCACCTGCAAGCGGGTCACATTTTTCAGCGTTGGGCTGACTGCGCCAAAGTCGGTGCGGCTTCCGGCTTCGGTCAGGGGTCGGTCAATGACCAGAATGTGTGAATCGCCGTGAATCAGCAGCACGGGTTTGCCATACGCCTTGCTTTCCTTGGCAAGGTTGACCAAGGTATCTCGCAGGCCAATATCGGTGAAGGTGGCGGGTTGGCCGTACCACAGGTCTGCCTGAAACGAGATGACCACTGCCGGGGCGTTCGCCGCTCTGGCCTCGGCAAAGGTGGCCTTGATCCACGCGACGTTGGCGGCGTTGCGGGCGAAATATTCGGTGCTGCTGGCGGGAGTGCGCTCCAGGCCGTTGTTGCTGCCCACCACGTGAATGGTGGAAAAGATGACGCCTTCTTTGCTCCAGCGGGCGTTTTCGATCAGTTCAGGCTGGCGGGTCAGGGGCAGGGCTGTTTTGCCCAAACTAGTGCTGGACGTAAAAAACATCTTCCGCACGGCAGCGAGGCGTTCAAGTGGGTCAAATTTTCCGGCGGCTTCGCGGTGGCAATCTGTCCACTCGTTGTCGCCGGGCGTATAGATCAGGGGGCCGTCGAACATGCCGAACTCGCCCAGCACTCTGGTCATATGTTCGTCCGAACACGGCGAAGAACCGCTTTTGATATCTCCGACATGAACGGTGAAAGCTGGCTTTTGAGTATTCACGGTGCCGATCAGCGATTCGAAGCGGGCGTAATCGGCGGGCAAGGTGTACGGCATATCCCCCAGAGCCACAAAGCTGAAGGGCGCGGCGTGGGCCGAAGCGGCCAGCACCAACCCGGTCAACACCGAGCCAGCCCATCCCAGACGGCGAACTCTGGGCATCAGCGGCGACCCACGCCAGCGGCCAGTGTCAGCGGCGCGTCCAGCTTCAGCCAGATGAACTCGTTGTTGTCTTTGGCCTGTGCGCCGCGCCCGCCTGTGCCGGGGTAATTGTTGTCGTTGGCGACCAGCAAGGTGTTGGCATCCAGCACGATAATGTTTTCGATGGTCACGAACGGAAAGGAGAACACGCCGCCCACCGTACTGGAAGCCAATGCCTGCGGGTCTTTGATGGTCATCAAGTCGGCCACCAACGTCTTTTTGAGGGTGCCGTCCGCGTTTTTGTCCTTCAGGCTCACGCTGTACACCCGCTTGATTTTGGCCGTCGGGCCGCTGCCGTTGTCGCGCTCCAGCACCAGCAGGGTGTCGGCATTCACGGGCGTGATGTCGCCGATAGCGTTGGCGGGGTCTTCCAGTCCATAGCGGCCAGCCAGTGTCCATTTCTTGCCCGCCAGATCAAAGGCGTGCAGGCGCAACTGTCCGGCCACGTCACCCAGCACGCTTTTTTCCAGCAGGGCATACGCGGTTTTGCCGTCCACGCCAAGCGTCAGGCCTTCAAAGCCGCCGCTGCCGCCCACATTTGCCGCGCTGAGTTGGCCGGGCAGGGGTGCGCCCAGGGCAAAGGCCGGGTTCTGCGGGCTACGAACCTCGGCGGCGGTATACTGGCCCACCACCCGTGCACCGGTGGCCGGAAAATCGGTGAACAGGCCGTCTATGCCTGCGCGGAGTGCCTGCCGCATTTCGGCTTCGGGGTCGGCCAGATATTGGGGCAGCAAATAGGTGGGTTCGTTGCGGAAAGTCCACGAATGCACCAACAATCCGGCGGCGTGCGCCCGCGTTACAAAATCGGTGGTCGCGCCCTTGTCGTCTATGATCCAGCGCTTGTACGGCCCCACGCCGCCCGCGTAAGTGGCGATTTCTTTGAGGGCTGCATCGGTGGTTAGCGCGTCATATTTGCGCGTGTCACCTTTTGCCACCCAATCATACGGCGCTTCGTCGGGGCTGCTGACCAACTGCACCAGCGGCACGGTGATGCCCGCTTTGGGCATGATGTTGGCTTTCAGATCGCGTAAATTGGCTGTCTCGAACGACTGGATGAACACGCGGGCCGGGTCAGTAAACGCTTCTTTTTTCAGTGTGTCTACCAACAACTGAGACGTGTTGACCTTGGCAACCGCTTCCATGTAGGTCGGGTGTTTGGTTTCCGGGTAGATGCCGATTTTGCGGCCCGTCTTGCCCTCCACATCCTTCACCAGCGCAATCACTTCGGCCAGCGTGGGCACTTCAAATTTGCCGTCGAAGGCTCTGCCACGCAGCGCGGGCAACCGCTCCAGCGCCCGCATGGTCTTCAGTTCGGCCAGCGTGAAATCCTCTACAAAGTAGCCGCGAACGTCCACACCGTCAATTTTTTTGGTGGTTAGGCGGGCGGCAAACTCGGGGCGAGTCGCCACGTCCACCGTCGCTTCCAGCACCTTGCCTGCGGCGTCCAGTACGGCAATTACGGGTTCGTGGCGGGCCACCAACACACCATCTTTGGTCACCACCAGATCAGGCTCTACAAAGTCCGCGCCCGCCTCAATAGCGGCCCGGTAGGCTTCCAGCGTGTGTTCGGGGCGCGTGCCGCTGCTGCCCCGGTGTCCCACCACAATGGGCACTTGGCCGCGCAGGGTAGGCAGGCCCGCCAGATTAGGCGTCGCTATCGGCGCTTCCAGCAATTTGCCATCGGCGCTGAAATGTAGCAGATACGGCCCGAACTCGTCTCCGGCCCAGATCGTGCCGTCTGCGGCCAGCAAAAAGCCTTCCACGTCAAAGTCCGATCCGGTGAGCAGGCGCTCGGTGCTGGCCTCGTTCACAATGACCCACGGCACTTTTTTGTCGGGGTCGCGCAGCGAAATGAACGGGCCGACCTCAACTTTGCTCTGTGCCGTGGGCGCTGTTTTGGCCGTCAGATTCAGTCGGTAGATTCGCAGCAGATAATCGGCGCTGTTGGCTTTGCTGCCGAATCCGTTGTCGCTGAGGAACCAGTAACTGCCGCTCGGCCCAAACTGCACGCCCGAGAATCCCTGCACGGGCTGGCCCTTGAAGCGAGATTCGCCGCGCACGCCCGCACCACTGAAGGCTCCGCTGTCTGGCCCTACTGAGAAGGTGTCGGCGGGCAGTTCGGCGTATCCGATGAGGGTGGCTGCCTGCACCGAGCCGATTTGTACTGGGCCAACCTGCGCTGAGCCAAAAGCGAGGAGTGCAGAGAGGTGCAGCGCCAGGCGGGTTAGTGTCGTTTTTCGCATGTCCTGACACTCACAGGTACAAGTCAGGTCAGGGTCTGTGGGGCGTCAGATTTGGGTCAGGCGCACAGATCACGCTTGCTGAACCGGGTGTCATTCCTATACTGAGTCGGTCATTTCTATCTCACACGGTAACTCAACACCACAACCCATCATTTCAGGAGTTCAGGAGATCAGATAACTCACAAGAACAGGGTAGGAAGAGCGGCCAACGTCGGCAAACGCAGTCAGCGGCGGCTCTGGACTCTCGTTGGCTTTGGCCTCACCTCGTCTGCAGCGGCTTTTTGTGGGTTCTTTGTCGCCAAGAGTGACAGCAAAATCTTCAACCGCTCCAATCAGGTCATCATTGCCCGCGACGGCAACCGCAGCGTGTTTACCATGATAAACGACTATCAGGGCAGCGTGAAAGATTTTGCCCGGATCGTGCCTATTCCGGTGGTGCCTAAGCGCGAAGACATTCGAATTGGCTACCCCAGCATCGTGAAAAACTTGACGCTTACAGTGCGCCGAGGCTGGTGGAATTTTTCGACGAGAATCCTTGTGCGCAGAATGCTGTCGGTTTTGGGAGGACTACAGCCACTTCTGCGCCAATGACCGTTGCAGACGTGCAACCTCAAGCCGCTGCCCTCGGCGTCAAAATAGAGGCCAGTTATCAGGTCGGGGAATACGACATTGCCATTCTGAGCGTCACCCAGCAAACGGGCCTAGCGACCTACTTGCGCGGCGAGGGTTACAAGCTGCCCGCTGGTGCCGATGCCCTGTTGGGCAGCTACCTGCGGAGCGGCATGAAGTTTTTTGTGGTGCGCGTGAACATGGAGCTTCGATGTCAGCGGCGGCTTCCTGAACCCGATTGTGCTGTCCTACACGTCCGAAAAATTTATGCTGCCTATTCGCCTCGGCACGCTGAATTCTCCGGGCGAGCAAGACCTGACCGTGTATCTGCTGTCGCCGCAGGGCCGCATAGAAACCAGCAATTACCGCACCGCCGCCATTCCCACCGACAAGGAAGTGCCGATGCTGGTCAGAAACCAGCTCGCGCCGTTTTACCGCCATGTGTTCCGGCGTGCCTACGAGCGCGAGGGCAAAAGCGTGGCCCTGCTGGAATACGCATGGAATACCAACAACTGCGACCCCTGCGCTACCGAGCTGCCGACCTCTGCCGAATTGACAGAAGCGGGCGTGTTCTGGCGGCAGCAAGTTGGCTTCGGCGGGCAGACTAGTGGAAGCATGCCTCAACCGGAGGAGCAGGCCAAACCGGTCTTCCTGACGCGCCTACATGTGCGCTACACCGCCACCTTCCCTGAAGATCTGCAGTTTAAGGTCACGCCGAACCAGAGCACCTTTCAGGGCCGCTCCATTCTGCGCCATGCCTACAAAGTGGCGGAAGCTGCGCGGCGCTGGAGACCTATAAAGCTGACCTGAAACGCCGCAACGAGGCGCAGGCGCAAACGCTGGCGAACCTGACGGGATGGAACATCAACCACATCCGGCAGCGCATGGCGCAGTAGCGCAGGCAGAACCTACAGCCACACTTCCCGGAAATCTTCAGCAAATTGGCGCAGGCTGATGGGCGGGCGTCCCAACACTTTGGCTATGGTGGGGGTCACTTCTCCGGCCAACCCCAGTTTGGCAACCGTGTACTCGGCCAGCATGAACAGGGCAAAACCGAGTGCCACGCCGCGCCCCCGCACCACACGCACAAACCGGACGGGCGACGGATTGCTATAGCGAATGCGTTTGCCGAGCGTCACGCTGAAAATGTCGGCGGCCTCGGCGTAGGTCAGGGCCGCACTGCCCGTGAGGTTGTGGGCGCGGTTGCGGTGGCCTTCCATCAGGGCTTTTGCGCCCACCGTCGCCACGTCGCGCACGTCTACGAAGCTGGTGCGGCCCTGTCCGGCAGGCAAGAACAGTTCGCGCCGAATCCGAATATCGTCGCGGTGAACGCCACTCAGGTTTTGCATAAAATAGCTGGCCCGCAGGAATACCCACGCCATGCCCGACGCCTCCAGCGCCTGCTCTACGCGGCGGTGCGGCACGACCCGGATACGTTCTGCACCCAGAATAGACAGGAACACGATCTGCTGAACGCCGCGTTCTTTGGCTGCTGCAATCACGGGCAGCACGTCCCGCGTTACGTCAGTACCGGGGGGCCACAACAGGAACATGCGCTGCACGCCGTCTAGTGCGCCAAAAGTGCTGGCGTCGGCGGTATCGAATCGGGCAATGTCGGCCCCCGCAAAAGCCCCTGCTTCCGTTACCTTTTCCGGCGAACGCACGCCCACCCGCACCCGCACCCCCGCTGCCAGCAGTTGCCGCGCAATTTCGCCGCCCATATTGCCGGTTGCGCCCATGATGAACAGCAGGGGAGAGGGAGAAGCGAGACTGGTCATGGATGCAGTGTGAGGCATCGCTGCGCTGTTGGGTGCAATCCCAGCTCAGCCGTCATCAATTGCTGACTGCCGGAGCCTGCCGAATGAACTTGCCCGCCGCGGCAGCGTCCAGCATGCTGGACGCCACGCTCGCACGGGTCACGCGCGGCCCGGTGTGGCCCACAGGCCCGCTCTTGATGGGCGTAACCGGGCCGTCCAGCAGCATCGACCCCCGCACAATCGTCCAGTCCAGATTGGAAGCGCGGATCAGGTCGGCGTAGGCCGTGAAATCGCGCAACACATCGGCCTGCATCACCTTCAGCAGCGTGCGGAAGATGTGGTCGATGGGTTTAGGTTGGTTGCCGGGATGCGGCACGCCCGCGCCCGTGAGCGTGATCAGCCGCCGCACGCCTGCCCTCGGCATCAGATCCAGCAGTTGCGTGGCCGCGTCGGTCATCACCGTTTTGGAACCGCCCTTGACCGGGCCAAGCCCACTCATGACCACATCGGCTCCCGTGAGCACCTGCGACATGGCCGCGTTGTCGGTAATTTCGCCCTGCACAACCGTCAATGCAGGCGAGCGTTTGCTGACTTTTTCCGGGCTGCGGGCCAGCAGTTGCACGCTGTGGCCGCGCTCCAGTGACAGATCCAGAATCAGCCGTCCGGTGCGTCCGGTGCCGCCCAGGAGTGCAATCCTCACTGCGCTGCTCCTGCTGCGGCTCCGGCCTGAGTATGTTCGGCCTGAAAAGCACCTTGATGCCGCGTCAGCCAATCTGTGAACCGGGTCAGGGGTACAGGTAAAGCAGCGTGCAGTGCGGCAGGATCAGTCGTCATCGCGTCCGGCGAACCTTCCCAGGTCAGGCGGTAGGCGCGGGTGGCCGCCTCGCCCATCTCTGGCCCGAAGACCTGCGCCATCTGGCCACCAAACACTTCGGGTGTAATCGCCTGATAGCGGATGGTGTGGCCCAACACCCGCGACATCTGCGCGGCCAACTCCGGCCCCGTCAGCGCTTCCGGCCCGCCCAGGTTCAGGTGTCCGGTCAAGTCGGTGTGTTCCAGTGCTTCGGTGGTCAGCGGCCCCAAATCCTCGGCGGCAAACCAGGACACGCGGTGGGTGTCGGGAATCGGGTAGGCCAGAGTATCGTTGGCAACGACAGCGGGCCGCGCCCAAGGCCCCAACAGGTTTTGCAGGTAGGCGGTAGTCCATCATCGGCACACCCGTCGGCGTTTCGGGCGTCTGGCCGCTAGTATTCAGCACCATTCGGCGTAATCCAGCGGCCCGTGCTGCCTGCACCGTCAGGTGCGTGGCGGCAATCGGGTCACCGCCTAGGGGCAGCGTCAGCGAAAGCCGCGTCACTCCCTCAAACGCCCGCTGCACGTCGGCTTCGTTCTGAATATCGCCCGTCAAAATTTCGGCCCCCGCCAGATGTGCGGCCCGCTCCGGGTGCCTGACCATAATCCGCACCGCTGCGCCCCGCTTCAGGAGTTCCTGTGCCACCGGGCCGCCCTGCTCGCCCGTCGCGCCGTATACCAACGTCAGTTCGCTCATGCACGCAGGCTAAGCAGGGGAGAGGTGGTTTGGGAAGGAGGCGCAGATTTCCCAGTTGGTATCTTTTTGGAAACTATAGGTTTGGCCTACCCTCATTTCCTTTTTGGAAGCGACAGACTAAAGCCATGCAATACGGACAGGCAATGGTGAAGCGGCCCGAATGCGGGGTAGAGCGCACGCTGCACGTCATCTGTGGCAAATGGACGACCCTGATCCTGCGCGAACTGCTGGCGGGCCCGCGGCGGTACAGCGAACTGAAACGCGCACTGGGTCGCGTTTCTTCCAAGACCCTTACCGAACGCCTGCGCCATCTGGAAGCCGAGGGCTTGCTGACCCGTACTGTGTACGCCGAAGTGCCGCCCCATGTGGAGTACACCCTGACCGCACGCGGCGAAGGCTTGGGCGACATCATCGCGGCAATGGCCCGCTGGGGCAGCCACGATGCGCCGCAACCCGTCGGGGACGAGAAAAACGGAGATCAGGCCGCAGATTGACGACAGGAGCTTAAGTGAAGCGGCCAATCAAGCCAGGTCAGACGTTTTGATCCTGCTTTTTCTGATCGGCACGCCGACTTGGTTGGTTTTTCAATGTACCAAAACCCGCGCTGCAATCGAAGGAAAAGAGCGATCTGTCGACTCAGTTACCGGAGCAGTGTTCTTCTCGGGGCAAGAGCAGGTGCGTGAGGGGCGGAGCGACCAAAGAAAGTAGGCAGGTTGATGCCGTGAGTGTTCGGGCCTGAGCTTCGTGGCCCAGAGGGGTTGG
Organism: Deinococcus sp. QL22; assembly: GCF_023370075.1. Classification (NCBI taxonomy): domain Bacteria; kingdom Thermotogati; phylum Deinococcota; class Deinococci; order Deinococcales; family Deinococcaceae; genus Deinococcus; species Deinococcus sp. QL22. Next base: position 265,631 of record NZ_CP097154.1, on the reverse strand, counting down.
AGCAACGGCTCAGATCGGTCTAAGCCCGAATTCACACTCCGCCAGGTGGCCCATGGAACGGGCCAGCAACAGGTTTTACACTGGCGCATGACACTCATCGTGCGGCGCCTGACCACGGGTAATGAGGCTGCCGTGTTGGCCGCCGCCCACCTGTTCGACGATCCGCCTGTGCCGGAAGCGGTGGCCGATCTGCTGGCTTCCTCCTCCGATCATCTGCTGATGGCCTTCGTGGATGGCCAACCCGCCGGATTTGCTCTGGCCCACGAACTGCGCCGCACCGATGGCTTACCGCGCGAACTGTTCCTGTATGAAATCGGCACGGATGAAGCTTTCCGGCGGCAGGGGGTGGCGAGGGCATTGATAGAAGCCCTCAAAACCTTGGGCCGCGCCCGCAATGCCCACCTGATGTTCGTGCTGACCCACGACTCCACGCCCGCTGCCACCGCGCTGTATACCGCCACCGGGGGCGTGCGCGAGGGCGAAGACGTGGTGCTGTTCGACTACCAACTGGAATGAGAGGTTAAGTCAGTATTTCTTATCTACCACGCTCTCTGCGGTGACGCGCAACATGGCGTGGCTTTCCGGACGGTGCGTCAACAATTGGGCATACAGCAGTTCCAGCAGCAGCGTTTGGCTGGTCAGGGTGTCCAGCACCTTGTCGGTCAGCGGGTCTTCTTGCGCCGCCGTAAACAGTACGGCGCTGGCGTAGCGCGTGACCGGGCTACTGGCGTGGTGCGTAATCGCTACCGTGTAATGACCGTGCGCCTGCGCCAATTTCAGGTGCTGCACGGTGTCGATGGTGCCTCCACTGCTGCTGAGGGCCACCACCACGCCCGAACGCGGCAGGGTGCTGATGCTCACGGCGGCCAAGTGCGGATCAGTGTAAGTCGTGGCGCTCAGGCCAATTCTCATCAGGCGGTGAGCGAAATATTGGGCCACCAGACCGCTGTTGCCCTGCCCGGTCAGGTCTATGCGTGGGGCGCGGGCCATCTGGCGGGCCACCGTGTCCAGCAGCACGGGATCGGCCAGGCGGGCGGTATCTTCGAGCGTGCGCGTGGTCTGGCGCACCAGGCGGGTAGCAAAACTGGGGGCATCTTCACCGCTGGCCCGCCCCGTGCTGGCCTCCGCGTGGCCCCTTCCCGCCACATCCGACGCCAGCGCGATTTTGAAGGCGTGAAATCCGGCGAATTCCAGCTTGTGGCACAGGCGCGTAATGGTGGCCTCGCCCACGCCCACGCTGCTTGCCAGCTCGGTAATGGTTTGATGTACCACCGTTTCGGCGTGCTGCACCACGAATTCGGCCACCCGCCGTAGGCTCGGGGATAGGGCCCGACCATGCAGACGAATCCGGTCGAGGGCGCTGCTGGGCAAACGAACTGAGGTCATAGAGGCAATCCAAAATTCAGAAGACGGGGCGTGTCGATGGGCGGAGCGTAGCGCCTGAAAAGAATTTTCGTCAAGCGGGCAGGGAAGTGAAACTGGCCTGACAGCCATTGAAGAGTGGCTTAGCTCAGAGTTTGGCCTGTGCATTCGGGGCCAGTTCGGGCGTCAGTGTGTGATGGGCGTGCGCGATCACGTCACGGATCAGGTGGGTCACATGCGCGTCGTCCAGGCGGTAATACACCACTCGGCCTTCTTTGCGGCCCTTGACCAGTGAAAGGTCGCGCAGCAGGCGCAATTGATGGCTGACGGCACTTTCGCTGGTTCCGGCCAGCACGCTCAGGTCGCACACGCACAGTTCGCCGCTTGCCAACGCCGACAGGAGTCTGAGCCGGGTTGGGTCGGCCACCGCTTTCAGCAGGCTACTGGCGCGAACCAGTGCGCCAGTAGAAGGCATAGCAGCCTGAGCCAAGGCCACCGCTTCTGGATGAACACAGGCCACCTCACAGGTCTCACTTGGAGTCGGCACAACCGTAGGTGTCATAGGCCAATGATATGGCGTTCTCAAACTCAGCGGCAACGTCTGGCTGCTGGCCGGTTCCTTTGGCTAAAAATTCAGAGCAGAACGAACAACATCACCACTAGGGCGAGGATAAAGGCAATACCGACAATAAAAAAGCGGTTTTGCTGAAGTACAACAGCTCCCCGAAAGGGCAGTTTTTCCGAAGTGCTTCCGTCAGAGGCTTCGACATTGAATGCGCCCGGTTCCATAGGCCGGGTCTGAGACTCTGATTTCTGCGAACCGATGTCCGTCGCCTGATCTTCGACCTCATCCCAGTCTTTCAGACGCTCGGCATGCCGTCCGTACCGTTCATCTTGATTCATAGGATCAGCTTAATCCGCCAGGTCTTACATTTAGCCACCAAACCCTCAAACGGCCACTCATGAATGTTTCACGCGGGCTCCAATAGTGCTGACCAGATAGAAGCTATTTATCCGTTAGTTCACTTGTTATTGCACAGGTATTGGCGATAACTGTAAAGCCCGTGCAAACAGGCTCGTTTATAGAGGAAAGCTACGACTTAAGTGCAGCGCTCTGATGGCCGGCTTACTTCTTGAGTTGAGTTAACGTCGAGCCCACAACTCTTTAGCTTTTCGGTGTAGACCCTTATCCTTTAGATAAGCTCAAAGGCAGTTGCGTATTCCATAAACGGCGGCTGTGTCCACTTCAGCTTCAGGAGGCGCACACTGACGTATGGAATTCATCCTAGTGATGGCCAGCATGACCATTTTGATGATGGTTCTCGCTTTTCTGACTCTGACACGTGAGGACAGGGAAATTGTGCAGGAGCAGCTGGCACTAGACGCGGCGTCTGGGCCGGAACTGGCCGCCGCTCCTGTCTTGCAGCAGGTATCTTCTCGGCACTCCACTGTTAGATGAGTCGACCTGCACCTGTCAGTTGCCCGCCCAAGCTTTAGCTTGAGGCGGGAATTTTTGGTCAAGTGCGTTCGAGCGCCCTCCCGTGCAGAAACTACGAACTCTCGTCTATTCGGACGTACTCCTGAAGCCTTGGTCGCACTTTCAGACTACGTAACCCAGACGCGTTCCGGCCCGTGCGGCTCGGCAAAGAGCAGTTGAGGCCTCAGAAACGAATCAAGCCGATGCTTTACCCTTGAGTTATGCTTTTTCCCTTTGCTCCTCGCCCGCCTCGTGCGCGACCCACAGTTGCTCCGCGCCTTGCCGCTGTGTCAGCTTGCCTGTTGTTGTTCACGGCCTGCGGCGATTGGGGTGAAACAGGAGGGGGTGGAGATCAAGTTTGTCAACAATCGGTGGTACCTGCCAGTATCTTCTCGGCCTCGGTCATGTCCAGCACAGTGTCCACGCCTGACTGGAACGCGCCCCATGTGCCCGGCGAAGTATTGGTGACCCATGCCGCAGGTCGCCTCAGCGGGGGCAAGCTCAGCGCACAGGCGCTGCGGGCCTTGAGCCGGGTCGAGGCTCAGGCCATTACTCCTACCCTGACCCTCGCCAGCGTGCCAGATGGCGAATCTGAGGAGGCTCTGGCTGCACAGTTGCAGGAAGAGGGCTTGACCGTTCAGCCTAACTTTGTGTATCGGGCGTTGGCGGTGCCCAATGATCCGGGCTACAACGGCGGGATACAGATTGATTCTATTCCCATCAGCCAAACTTACTTGCCGCGTATCAGGGCGCAGGCCGCGTGGGATTTCTTGGCTGGTTGCGGTAAAACGCCCGTCAGTGTCAAAACTGCTGTGCTGGACAGTGGTGCCGACAGCAATCATCCCGATCTGGATGGAAGACTGGTGGCCGCACGCAATTACACGGGCAGCGCGGTCACGAGCGATACCAACGACACCGATGGACACGGCACCGCTGTCATCGGCCTGCTGGGGGCGGCCACCAACAATGGAATTGGCGTGGCTGCCGTCACCTGGGGCGGAAAAAACCTGATGCCTTACAAGGTTTTGGGTGCGGGCGGCGGGTCGACGGCACAGGTGGCCCAAGCCCTCAACCACGCCGTTGCACAGGGCGCGAAAGTAGTCAATATGAGCTTTGGCATCAAGCCCAGCGAGTACGGCAAAGACCCCGGCGACAAGGTCTTGGATACGGCGCTGAATGCGGCGGCGGCCAGTGCGGTGCTGGTGGCTGCCGCTGGAAATACCGCTCTGGATGGAGTCTATTTTCCCGCCAGTAATCCCAATGTGATTGCGGTGGGCGCGGTTGGAGCCGGGAATTCGTTGGCCTGTTACAGTGCCCGCCCCAACAGCACCTATTCGCGCCCGCTGGATCTGGTGGCTCCCGGCGGTGGGGGCGGCTGTGCCGGAACAAGCCAGCAAGACAACCTGCTCGTTCTCCAACCGACCTCGCAGGGGAGCTACGGCCTGAGCGCTGGAACCAGTGAAGCGGCCCCCCTGGTCAGCGGCGTCGCCTCCTTGATGATGGCGGCCAACTCCGCGCTCACGGCTCCGCAAACCCGCGCGCTGCTGCTGTCGAGTGCCAACAAAACCACTGTGTCGGGGTACGCCCTGCTGGATGCTCTAGAGGCTGTAAAAGCGGCCACGCAATAAGCGTGCCTCAGGAGTGACCGGTATAAGCCGTCCGTAAAGTGGGCGGCTTTTGGCTGGGCGAACGATTCGCCCCATAGACATTTTGTCCAAAAAGTGATATCAATTTGATACACATTTGATGGCTTGCAGGCTTTTCTGCCATCACCTGTTCTGGAGCAATTTATGAATAAACTCGAACAACCCCCAGTCATTCCTGCCTACCAGAGCGGCGTTTCCCCCGAATCGGGCGTAGCCAGTGTGGAACGCCGCGCCTTTGGGTTGCCCGGCGTGCCTGCGGTGCTGGTGTGGATCGTGCTGGCGGGCCTCACGCTCTGGATGCTGGCCGCCGAACAGTTTGTAGTCGGAGTCATCCTCGGCGTTTTGACCTTCTTCGGCCTGCTGGGATTTTTCATCGTGCAGCCCAATCAAGCCTCTTTGCTCACTCTGTTTGGCCGCTATGTGGGTACAGAGCGCCGCAACGGGTTTTACTGGACGAATCCCTTTACTGTTCGCAAGCGCATTTCGCTCAGAATTCGTAATTTCAATTCCGAGCGCCTGAAAGTGAATGACCAGATGGGAAATCCTATAGAAATCGCAGCGGTCATTGTGTGGCGCGTCGTAGATACGGCCCGCGCCGTGTTCGATGTAGAAGATTACATGGCGTTCGTAGCGATTCAGGCCGAAACAGGATTGCGCCACCTCGCCTCACAGTATCCCTACGACAATTACGATGAAGCGGGTACGAGCCTGCGCGGAAATCCCGATGAGGTGGCCGAAGCGCTGGTCAGCGAACTCGGAACCCGGCTCCGGCACGCGGGCGTGGAGATTCTGGAAGCTCGCCTGTCGCACCTCGCCTACTCTCCCGAAATTGCCGGGGCTATGTTGCAGCGGCAGCAAGCCAGCGCGATCATTGCCGCCCGCACGCAAATCGTTCAGGGCGCGGTGGGTATGGTGCAAATGGCGCTCCAGCAACTGTCCGAGCAAAAAATCGTGGAACTCGACGAGGAACGTAAAGCCCAAATGGTTTCAAATCTGCTGGTCGTGCTGACCAGCGAGCGCGGCACCCAGCCCATCGTGAACGCCGGGAGCCTGTATTGAGCGCCTTGAGTGTGGCGCAGGGTGGCAGGAAGCGGGCCGGGTGAGGGCGTGTGGCACGCAAAAACTACCCGCTCCGGATCAGCCCTGAACTGTACGCCGCCCTGGAACGCTGGGCCGCCGACGACCTCCGCAGCGTGAACGCCCAGATAGAATTTCTTCTGACCCAGAGCGTGAAAAAGGCAGGCCGAATGGGGCAAACGCTGAGTAAGGAGGCGGAAACGCCCACGACGATAGAAGACCCTAAGTAGTTCACCACCGATATCACTCCCCGTTTCCAGCGTCTTGGATGGGGAGTTTTTCTTTGCCCCAGCTTAGGCCCGCTCTATTCCGCGCAGCAATAAGCCCACAAAGCTGTCGGCCACATCCGTCTGGCTGAGGCGACCCCCCGGCCTGAACCAATTGGGTAGCCAGTTTGCGCCTGACAGGGCCAGCACCGCCGTCAGCTTGACGTTCGTATCGGGCGCGAAATCACCGGAATCCACGCCGTCCTGCAAAATGCCCCGGAAGACCCGCTCCACGGCGTCGCGCCGCGCGGTCACCGCTTCCTGCCGCTCTGGGGGCAATTGCCGCCACTCGCTAAACAGCACCGCCGAGAATTCCAAGTTGCGCGTGACCACATCGGTGTAGCCTTCCAGCGCTAGGCGCAGGCAGTCAGCGGGCGGCAGTTCATTGTTCAGGGCGGGGAGCAGCGCCTCATCAAACTCGTCGGCCACGCTCTGCACTATGCCCCACAGCAAGTCTTCTTTACTGTTGATGTGCGAATACAGGCTGCCCGCTTTCATGTTCAGGGCGGCGGCAATATCGCGCATAGAGGTAGAGCGGTAGCCCACCTCTGAAAAAAGTCGAGCAGCCACACGGTAAATCTGCTCCTTGCGGCCCCCGGCGGGTGCGGCGGCAGGCAGATCAGCGTCAATCATCGGGAGAATGCTAGCAGTCTGACCGCAAAAAATGGTGCGCTTGCCCGTTCTGGATTTCCCCAACATAATGGATGGAATTGAACTTTTCTCACTGCTGGAGCGTATGCTGAAGGCGTTACACCATTCAATTCCTGACCTGTGTTGGTCTGCATCCTGCGTAGCTGCCCTCCCGTTTCTATTCAAAGCGGGTATAGATATGCATGATCGTATTTACTGATTTTTCAGTTTGATCACTAGAATCTGTCACTCTGGTTGAATGCGCTGACTTCTGGCGCTGTAATGTCCGTTTCATTGCAATTTGTCGTCGTTTGACGTTTCATGGAGCTAGGCTTAATATTATGCACATCGGTTAAATCGGCTCCCGTGAGGGCACGGACCGACCTCTTGCAGCCGGACGTGCCCGCAGCGTCCCTCCACTCCGAGGTCTGTCATGACATCTATTCCGTCTGGTTCGCCCGATTCAACCTTCAACCCGCCCGAACTGTCGCCGGGTGGCAGCGCGTGGCAGGAATTATTGCCGCCCATGACGCAGTACGAGGCCAGCGTGGAGGCCAATCGCTGCCTGTACTGTTTTGACGCGCCCTGCCTGCACGCCTGCCCCACCCACATCGACATTCCCACCTTCATCCGCAAAATCAGTACCGGAAACGTGCGCGGTAGTGCCCGTACCATTCTGGAAGCCAACTTTCTGGGCGGTACCTGCGCCCGTGTCTGCCCGGTGCAAGAACTCTGCGAGGGCGCGTGCGTACTGGGCGCAGACCACAAGCCCATCCAGATTGGCCGCCTGCAACGCTACGCCGTTGATCACGTGCAGGAGCGCGGATTGCAGATGTTCCAACCGGGAGCGCCCACCGGGAAAAAGGTAGTGGTGGTAGGCAGTGGTCCCGCCGGAATCAGCGCGGCGGCGGAGTTAGCAAAGCAGGGCCACGCCGTCACGCTGCTGGAAAAACGCGAATTGGCGGGCGGCCTCAGCACCTACGGCATCATCAGCCTGCGCGAACCGATAGAAGTGGCGCAGCGCGAGGTCGAAGCGGTGCGGGCGCTGGGCGTGGACGTGCAAACGGGCCACGAACTGACCGGAGCCGCCGAACTGGACATTTTGCTGAACGAGCATCACGCCGTTTTTCTGGCCCTGGGTCTGGGAGCCGTACCCGCGATGGGCATTCCCGGCGAAGAACATGCGCTGGACGGCCTAGACTTCATTGAGCAGGCCAAACTGAACCCGGCCAGCATTCAACCCGGACACAAAGCAATAGTGATCGGGGCAGGCAATACCGCCATAGACGCCGCGACAATGGCCCGCCGTGCCGGGGCTGACGTGAATATGGTATACCGCCGTACCGAGCGCGAGATGACTGCCTACCGCCACGAATACGAATTTGCGCTGCACGAGGGCATCCACTTCACGTTCCTGACCCAGCCGATAGAGGTGCTGAGTAAAGGCCGTAAGGTCACTGGTTTACGCTGCGTCAAAATGGCTCTCGGTGCACCCGACGCCTCTGGCCGCGCCCGCCCCGAACCCGTAAAGGGCAGCGAATTCGTGATCGAATGCGATACGGTCATCAAGGCGATTGGGCAGGAGAAGCCCGCTTTGGCTGAGGTATTGGGGCTGGAGTTGGAGAGCGGCTATATCAAGGTTAACGAAGACCTGCAAACCAGCCTTCCCCGCGTGTGGGCAGGCGGTGACGGCGTGCGCGTGCGCGGCAGTGCCAGTACGGTCATGGCCGTGCAGGACGGCAAAATTGCAGCAGCGAGTATTGGCGCGGCGCTGACGACAGACGTGGCGGCAGACTGATGGACGCTGTCCTACTGGTGCTTCTCATAGCCCACAACCCACACCCCACACCCACCCCGGATTCCCAGAGCCGTGAAACGGAGGCCCATTATGGCTGACCTGTCCATCAACTTCGCGGGCATCCGTGCCCCCAACCCGTTCTGGCTGGCCTCCGCGCCGCCCACCAATTCCGGCCTTCAGATCAACCGCGCCTTCGAACATGGCTGGGGCGGAGCCGTCTGGAAAACCATCGGCGCACCCGTGCTCAACATTTCCAACCGCTACAGCGGCCTCAGCATCGGCGGGCAGCGGCTTCTGGCGATCAACAACGTAGAACTCATTTCGGATCGCCCACTGGACGTGAATCTGCGCGAAATTGCGGAAGTGAAGCGGATGTGGCCTGACCGCGCCGTGATCGTGTCTGCGATGGTGGACGCCGATCCGCAGGCATGGCGCGACATCGTGATGATGATCGAGGACACAGGCGCAGACGGCATTGAGCTGAACTACGGCTGCCCACAGGGCATGAGCGAACGGGGCATGGGCGCGGCGGTGGGCCAGGTGCCGGAAATGTGCGAGCTGAACACGCACTGGGTCACGTCTGTCACCAAATTGCCCGTGATCGTCAAACTGACGCCTAACATCACCCATATCATCGAACCCGCGCACGCCGGAATCGCGGGTGGCGCACACGCCCTCTCGCTGATCAACACCATCAATTCCATCATGAAGGTCGATCTGGACTCCTTTCAGATCACGCCCAACATCGGCGGGCGCGGCACGCACGGCGGCTACGCGGGGCCAGCGGTCAAGCCGATTGCGCTGAACATGCTGACCGAACTGATGACTGACCCCGGCGTGCTGCGTTCCGGCGTGCCCGTGTGCGGCATGGGCGGCATCGTGACGTGGCGGGACGCCGCCGAATTCATGCTGCTGGGCGCAACCGCCGTGCAGGTCTGCACCGCCGCCATGCACTACGGTTACCGCATCGTCGAGGACATGATCGACGGCCTGAGCAACTGGATGGATGACAAGGGCTTTGCTACCATTTACGACTTCGCTGGAAAATCGCTGCCGCAGGTCAGCACTTTTGGGCAACTCGACCTGAGCTATCAGGCAGTGGCCCGCATCAATCCCGACAAGTGCATTCAGTGCAATCTGTGTTACGTGGCCTGCAATGACACCGCGCACCAGTGCATCGACCTGTATTCAACCGATGGAATACGCGTCGATCCCGGCTTCGATCCGCGTATGAACGGGCGGCAGGTAGCCGATACCCGCCCCGTGCCAGTCGTGCGCGAACCCGATTGCGTGGGCTGTGCACTGTGCGCCAACGTATGCCCGGTAGACAACTGCATCGAAATGGTCAGCGTACCCAGCGGACGCGAGAGCGTGACATGGGACGAATTGACCGCCGCCCGCCCCGCCGTCACGCAGAGTTGGGCCGCTATGGAAGCTTATAGGGCAGAAGCGGGAATTGAGATTCACTGACCATCTGCAAGTTGACTTTTGAACGGGATCACTGAGTCAATAGCACTGCCGCTCTATTGCAGGGACTTAGAGAGTTTGCTCTTTGCTGAAGCTCAAGTGTAGTGTGAGCGGTAAGGTATCCAAATAGGGAGATGTACTGAATGACGTTGCCTACCAGTCTCTTGATTCAAAACGGTGAACTTGTTTCGGACGGCAGGCGCTATAAGGCAGATTTGCTGATCGACGGCGAAACCATTGCCCAGATTGGCGAGAATCTGACTGCCCCCGAAGGCGCACGGGTCATTGACGCCAGCGGCAAATACATTTTCCCCGGCTTCATTGACCCGCATGTGCATGTGCATCTGCCGTTCATGGGCACCTTTGCCAAAGATACGCATACCACAGCGTCTCAGGCGGCATTGATTGGCGGAACCACGACTTTTATTGAAATGCTATGTCCAGCGGGCAACGAAAAACTGGCCGACGCCTGGCAAATCTGGACGAACAAAGCGGAAGGCAACAGCGCATCGGATTACACCTTCCATCTTGGCGTGACCCGCTGGGATGATGAAACCGAAACCACTTTGCGCCAATTGGTGGCCGATGGAATGAAGTCCTTCAAGGTGTTTCTGGCCTACAAGGGTGCATTTGGCATAGATGACGCCGCGCTTTATCAGGTGTGTAAGTTGGCTAGGGAATTAGGCGTGATCGTGACCGCACATTGCGAAAACGCCGATCTGGTGTCTCAGCTTCAGCAAAAGCTATTGGCCGAAGGAAAAACTGGCCCTGAATGGCACGAGCCCAGCCGCCCGGAAGCGGTGGAAGCAGAAGGCACGGCGCACTTTGCCACCTTCCTGGAAATGACGGGCGCGAAAGGCTACGTGGTGCACCTCTCGAACGCCCGCGCACTGGAAGCCGCGCTGGACGCCAAAGCACGCGGTGTGGACATTGGCGTGGAGGTGGTCATTCCGCACCTGCTGCTCGATAAAACCTACGCCGAACGCTCCGGCGTAGAGGGCGCGAAACATGTGATGTCGCCGCCCCTGCGAGACAAGAGCAACCAGCCCTCGCTGTGGCAGGCGCTGGAACTGGGTCAGATAGACACGGTGGGCACCGACCATTGCCCCTTCGACGTGGCGCAAAAGCACATGGGCGACGGCAATTTCACCCTGATTCCCAACGGCATTCCCGCCATCGAAGACCGCGTGAATCTGCTGTATACCTACGGTGTCAGCCGGGGCAATCTGCGGCTGGAACGCTTTGTAGACGCCGCCAGCACCCGCGCCGCGCAGTTGTTCGGCCTGTATCCGCGCAAGGGCACGCTGTCGGTGGGCAGCGACGCCGATATCGTGGTGTTCGACCCCCATTACCGGGGCGTGGTCAGTGCCGCCAGCAGCCACATGAACAACGACTACAGCGGCTTCGAGGGTTTTGAACTCGATGGCCGCCCCGAGCTCGTGACCGTGCGCGGCGAAGTGGCTGCCGAGAATGGTGAATTCGTGGGCACGGTGGGGCGCGGGCAGCTGCTTAGGCGCTAGTTCTGGTCTTTTCACCCCTCTCCAAGGGGGCCGTTGCAAAGCAACCGGGGAGTTCGCCTTCCATCCCAAGCGCTATTTCCCCCAGCTCAGAGGTAATCCGTGACCGCACCCCGTTCTTCTTTTGACACTCCCATCGTCTCCGTGCGCGACCTTCAGATGATTTTCCCCACTCCCGGCGGGCAAACGGTGGCCTTGCAGGATGCCAATTTGCAGATCATGCCGGGGGAGTTCATCAGTCTGATTGGGCCTTCGGGCTGCGGCAAAACCACGCTGCTGAGGCTGATGGCCGACCTGATTCAACCCACAAGCGGGGAACTGTTGGTCAACGGTGGCACGCCCCGCGCTGCCCGCGAAAACCGCGCTTACGGCTACGTGTTTCAGGCCCCGGCGCTGATGGAGTGGCGCAATGTGCTGAACAACGTGAAGTTGCCGCTGGACGTGATGAATACGCCCAAAGCAGGGCGTGACAGCCGCGCCCGCGAGATGCTGAAGCTGGTGGGACTGGAAAAATTCGAGCGGTCTTATCCGTGGCAGTTGTCGGGCGGGATGCAGCAGCGCGTCAGCATTGCGCGGGCGCTGGCCTTCGATCCGGCGATGCTGTTTATGGACGAGCCGTTCGGGGCCCTGGACGAAATCACCCGTGAGAATCTGAATCTGGAACTGTTGCGGCTGTGGCGCGAAACGGGCAAAACAGTGGTGTTCGTGACCCATTCCATCAGCGAGGCGGTGTTTCTCAGCAGCCGCGTGGTGGTCATGACCGCCCGCCCCGGCAAGATCGAGGGCATTGTGGATATTGGGTTGCCGCACCCCCGCACCGATGAAAGCCGTGAAGACCCGCGCTTTTTCGAGTATGCGACCCAGATTAGAGAACTGCTGAAGAAGGGGCATTCGTGAGGGGGGCGGTGTACCAACCCCCCCGTTGCTTTGCAACGCCCCCCCTTAGAGAGGAGGATGAAACTTCTGTTGTCCCCCTCTCTAAGGGGGGGTGGCCCCGCAGGGGTCGGGGGGGTTTACAGTCGTGACTACCCTGCCGCGCCCCACCCGCCGCCCCTCCAATCTGCTGCCCATGCTCGGCGTCGCGCTCGCCGCACTGCTGCTGTACTGGCCGCTGATGCTGTGGGCCAATTCGGGGCAGGCGGCCCGCTCGCTCGCCAGTGGCGCAGATCTGGGCTGTAAGACGGCTCTGGCCTGTGCCACACAGCTCCGCAATCCGGTCATTCCCGCGCCGAGTCAGTTCGCCAGCGGCTTTACCAGCCTGAGCGTGCCGCCACTTGCCCCCACCAGTGCACCCTACAACGCCCTCGTGACAGGCGGCGAAACGTTGCTGGGGCTGGCGCTGGCATCGGTTTTGGGACTGGTGCTGGCAATATTACTGGTTCGCAGCCGCAGCTTCGAGCGAGCCACATTGCCTTGGTTGGTGGCCTCGCAAACCGTGCCCATCGTGGCCCTTGCACCCATGCTGGCCGTGCTGCTGGGGCAATACGGCGTGCAGGGCTTCTTGCCCAAGGCCATCATTGCCGCCTATATCGCTTTTTTCCCCATCGCCATCGGCATGGCGCAGGGCCTCCGCAGTCCCGATCCCCTGCAACTGGATCTGATGCGAACCTACCGCGCCTCGCCCGCGCAGGTGTTGGGGCTGCTTCAGATTCCGGCCAGCCTGCCCTACCTGTTCACCTCGCTGAAAGTAGCGGCAACGGCGGCGCTGGTGGGCAGTATCGTGGCCGAAATCAGCACCATTTCCTTTTCCGGTCTGGGCAAGATGCTGGCCGAAAACTCGCGGGCGTCCGATACGGTGGCGCTGTGGGTCATCATGATTTACGGCGCGGCGCTGGGGATCGTGCTGGTGGGCATTATTGGCGGGCTGGAAAGGCTGGTGACAAGATGGCGACCCCCAGCATGACGCGAGATAACGTGCAGGCAGCGGCCCTGCCCATGCGCTCGGGCTTCGGGCTGCCGCTGATTTTGCTCTCGGCGTTGGGATTGCTGGCTCTGAGTTTCCTGCTGGCCGGACAAGCTGCTCCGGCGGTGGCGTGGCCCTGGATGGTGGGTGTGCTGGCGCTCCTGTTGGTAGGTGCGGTAGGCATCCGCCAGAGCGCACAGGGCGAAACCCGCACCGCCCGAATCTTGCCCGCTGCCGCTACGCTGATCCTCGCCATCCTTGCCGCCGAGGCCGTGCTGCGGGCCTACGCCATTCCCACTGGCCTAATTCCCACGCCTAGCAAGGTGGCGCAGGCGTTGTGGGCTGCCCGCAACGTGCTGCTTAAAGACGCCTATTACACCTTCGTGCTGGAGGCCTTGCTTGGATTCATCATCGGTACGCTGGCGGGGCTGGGTCTGGCGCTGTTGGCCGTGCGCTTCCGCATCCTGGAGCGCGGTGTGTTGCCCTACGCGGCGCTGCTGTCCAGCGTGCCTATCGTCGCTCTGGCCCCAGTCGTCATCAAGGCGGCAGGGTTGGGGTGGCCTTCAAAGACCATCATCGTCGCTATTACTGTCCTGTTTCCCGTCGTCATCAACGCGGTGCGCGGCCTGCAAAGCGCCCAGCCTATGCACCTCGACCTAATGCACTCCTACGCCGCCTCGCCCGCCCAGACCTTCCGTGAGGTACGCTGGCCCTCGGCCCTCCCCTTCATTTTTACCGCCCTGCGCGTCAGTTCCACGCTGGCTCTTATAAATGCCATCGTCGCAGAGTTTTTCGGCACAGAAGGACACGGGCTGGGCTTCCGCATTCAGATCGAGGTCGGGAGGTTTGGGCTGGACATCGTGTGGGCCGCTATTGTCGTCGCCTCAGTTATCGGTATTTCGTTCTACCTGCTTATTGCGGCATTAGAGCGCTATGTGCTGCGGAGAACTTGAATCACCTGAACTGCACATCCCCTCTTTCTCGGAGGTTCCACCATGAAGAAATTCGCGCTCCTATCCGCCCTGCTCGGTCTCGCCGTTCTTCCCACAGCCACTGCTCAATCCGGCACGCCCGCCAAGCCCGTGCAGGTACGGCTGCAATTGAAGTGGTTTCCGCAGGCCCAGTTCGCCGGGTTCTTCGTGGCTCAGTCCAAAGGGTATTTCAAGGCAGAGGGGCTGGACGTGCAACTTCTGCCCATCGGGGATCAGTCGCCCATTCAGACCGTATCCACAGGCGCGGCAGATTTCGGCACCACCTGGATTACCGACCTGCTCACCGCCCGCCAGCAGGGCCTCCCCGTGGTTCACATCGCGCAGTTGTTCCAGAAATCCGGCTTTACGTTGGTATCGCTCAAAACCAGCAAGATGACCAAACCCGCCGACTTTAAGGGCAAGCGTGTGGGCGTGTGGCCCAGCGGCAACGAATACCCGGCCATTGCCCTGATGAAAAAGTATGGCCTGACCACCAGCCTCGACTCTACGGTGTCCAATCCCAGCGTGCAGGCCGTCACCTACCCGTTCGACCCCAGCATCGTGTTTCCCGACAAGGTAGACCTCGTGTCGGCCATGACCTACAACGAGCTGAACCAGATCGTGGGCCTCGGCTACAGCATGGACAAACTCCGCGTCTTTAAGGCGTCCGATTACGGCATCAACTTGCTGGAAGACCTGATGTTCACCTCGCAGAAGGTCCTGGACGACAAGAACTTTAAAAATAGTGGCCTCAGCGGGCGCGAAGTGGCGGCGCGGTTGGTGCGGGCGTCCATCAAGGGCTGGAATTACGCCGTGAAAAATCAGGCCGAAGCCGTGAATATCGTGCTGCCCCTGTGCGGTAATACCTGCAAAGGCTCCGGCACCCGCGCCGACCCCAAAGGCCACCAGACCTGGCAAATGGCCGAAATCGCCAAGCTGTATAACAGCGGCCCCACGCTCTCTGGCCGCGCCGGGTACCTCGATCCCGCCGTGTACAAATCTAATGTGGCCCTGCTCAGAAGCCTCGGCATCCTGAGGGGCGAACCCGCCGCCGGAGCCGTGGACTACACCATCTGGCAGGCGGCCACCGGGAAGAAGTAAGCTCACTCATCGCAGCAAGCTCGACAGGTCCGGGATAGAGTGGGCAGCATGATTCCCCTGGTGCGGTGGTGGGCGACTGGATTGATCCTCGTTGGATCCCTGTGTTCTACCCACGCTGCTGCCCAGAGCGCCACCATGACCGTGCCTGGCATGGGCCAGATGTTGGCAGGCGACAACTCGGTTCGCGCCCTGAAATGCAACGGCAACGCCATGACGGTGGGCGGCAACAGCAACAAAGTGACCCTGACCGGCAATTGCACGCAGGTCGTGGTAAACGGCAACAAGAATGGCATTACTGTTGTGGCAGTCGGCCAGATCGTCGTAAATGGTAAGCAGAATACCGTGACATGGAGTAAGTCGCTGAAGGGGGCCAAACCCTTAACGCGCATCACGGGAACAGGCAATAAAATCATCAAAAAGTAGCCACCTGATCGCCCCGCCAACCCTACACAATGGAGTTGGCGGGTTTTAGTTCCTAAAGGGGAGCCTATGACCACACTCGATCCGCGCCGAACCATAAACGAACTCAAAGCCTTGCGTGCCCTGACTGGCGATGAAAACGGCGCTCAGCGGGTGGCGTTTACCGACAAGTGGGTGGCTGCCCGCGACTTTCTGAAGGAGCGGTTGGCGGAATTGCCCGTAGAGGTACACACCGACCCGGCGGGCAATTTGTGGGCCACGCTGCGCGGCGATTCGGAACGAGAACTGCTGATCGGCGGCCACCTCGACAGCGTGCCCAACGGCGGTTGGCTGGACGGCTGCCTGAATGTGCTGGCGGGCCTAGAAGTCTTGCGCCGTATCAACGCGCAGTACGGCGGCAAACCGCCTGTGACGGTGCGCCTCGTGGACTGGGCCGATGAGGAAGGCGCACGCTTTGGCCGCAGCCTCTACGGTTCCAGCGCGGCCAGCGGGTACTTCGATGTAGACCAGATGGCAAAATTGCATGACCGGGACGGTATTTCTTTGACCGACGCACTGCTGAAAGTTGGTGTAACTCTGGCCGACGCGCCTCAGGCTCAGGGTGAACTGAAAAACGCCGCCGCTTATCTGGAACTGCACATCGAGCAGGGGCCAGTGTTAGAAGGGCTGAGGCTTCCGCTGGGCGCGGTGCTGGGTACGGTAGGCGTGGAGCGGCACACCCTCACTTTTCACGGACAAGCGGCGCATTCGGGCAGCACGCCCATGAATGTCCGGCGCGATGCGTTCCTGGCTGCCGGAAAATTCGGGGCAGAAATTTATGACATTGCTGGGCGACACGGTGGAGTTTGTACGGTAGGCAGCGTCAAAACCCTTCCCGGCATTGTTACCAGCGTCGTGGAAACCTGCGAAATTACCCTGGATCAGCGCCACCTGAACGCCGAAAAACTGGCCGCTATGTGGCAGGATGCACAGGCCGCCGCCACCCGCTTTGCCGAGGAAGGCGGCTGCACCGTCACATTTGCCGATCTCTGGAGCATCGAACCGATTTTGTTTGATCCAGAGTTGATCGCCGCGTGTGAGGCGTCCATTCTAGAGGTCACGCCCACCAGCCACCGCCTGCCCAGCGGCCCCCTGCACGACGCGGCAGAAGTGGCCCGCGCCGGAGTGCCTACCGTGATGTTGTTTGTCCAGAGTTTGCGCGGCATCAGTCACAACAAGATAGAAGACACCCGCGAAGATCATCTGGAACTGTGTGTCCTGGCTTTAGACCGATTGGCAGATAAAACGATTCCGCTCATCTCGCCATGACCCATATTCCCGTAAAAACTGCTGAGGAAGTCGTAACAGGCCAGTTCAATGCCCTGAATACACGCGACATAGAAGCGTTCATGTCGTACTGGTGGGAAGATGCTCAGTTCTATGAGCATCCGTCCAAACTGATGGCTGACGGTGCGCCAGAGATTCAGCGGCAAATGCTGGAGAGTTTTGAGCGACGGAGCTACACCCAGGTCGAACTGGTGAGCCGTCTGAGTCTTGACGATAGGATCATCGAGCATGTGAACGTCACCGAAACTGGCCCTAGAGGGCCGATGAAGGTGAATGTGGTTGCCATATATGTCGAGGGCGAAAAGATCAAGACCGCCTGGTTTATCGTGGCCCTGGTTCCCAGGCCGCCGCAGATATTGGCCTGATTTTGCCCATGCTGCCCACTCTTGCCGACCTATTGACCCTGCCTGCCTTTGCGGGCGCGGAAGTGCTGAGCGGTCAGGGACGACTGGCACAGCCCGTGACCTGGGTGCATGTCTCCGAAATTGCCGATGCCGCCCGTTTTCTGAGTGGGGGAGAGGTGCTGCTGAGTACGGGTTCGCCGCTGACGGCCCTGAGCGACCCGGAGGCCGAAGCATACCTGCGTTCGCTGGCGGAAGGAGGGGCGCATGGCCTGATCTTGGAACTGGTACGCGAATTGCGAGACCCACCCCCAGCCCTGCTGGGCGCGGCCCGCCTCTACGATTTCCCGCTGATCGTGTTCCGCCAAGAGGTCAGTTTTGCGGCCCTGACCCGCGCCGCCCACGCCCGTATTCTCAGGCCACCCGCTGACGCCTCCGAGCCGTCCTTGGCCCCGCTGCTAGACGCCCTGAGTGAAACGGGCCGCAGCCTCGGCTTTATGCAGGCGCATCTGGGCGCACTGTTGGCCCTGCCGCCGCGCCCCCGTGCCACGCTGCTCAGCACATTGGGGGCGCTGCTAGATCACAATTTCAACATGGCGCAGTCGGCGCGGCAGTTGGGCGTGCGCCGCCAGACCATCTACTACCGCCTGGAGCAGTTGCGGGCCATGTTGGGTGATCTGGACAATCCCCAGCGGCAATTGGGGTTGCAACTGGCGCTCGAAATTGCGCGCGGCGAGGCATCAGCGGGCGGAGAGGGTCAGGGATAGGGAGCATCTGTCCTTGCCCTTCCTTCGATCCTAGACCATCAGACCGTCCCCGACCCACCCTTGATTCCCCGCCCCCGCCAACCCCTGCGCCCTCAGTTCGTGTAGTAGCGGCGCGTAAATGTGGCGCTCTCCCTGTGGGCCGCACCCGTCCCATAGCCCATTGGGACAGGGGCGGTCATCATCCCAGCCCGCATGATTCAGGATTGGATAGAGGCACACACCTTCCACTGGGGTGCCCTGCTCCCGTGCCCGCCGCACTTCTGCCATCACGCTGCGCAACCAATCGGGGCGGGCTTCTCCTTCTGTCCCCGTTTCCGACAGGAACAGCGGGCGGCCATAGCGGGCATACACTTCGGCCAGGAGCTCACTCAGCGGGCGGTGCAGCGGGTGTCCTCCGGGCAGATGCTCGCGCTCGTGGGCATAGGGATGAAAAAACCACTGGTTGTAGGGGTAATAATTCAGCCCCACGATGTCCAGCGCTTCCGGAAAACCGCCCAGTTCGGGAAAGAGTCGCCCGCTGAGCATGTCCAGCGTCTGATACTGCCCCAGGTGTTCGGCCTGTGCAGCGTCGGCCTCGTGCGGGCGGTCTGGGTGGCTGCGACTGGAGAGCAGCGGTTCGGCATACACGATGCGGACAGTCGGCAGCCTGGCGCGCAGTGCGGCAGTAGCCCGCAGTGCTGCCCGCACCAACTGCATTTTTAGTTCCAGCCCGCGCCCGTGTGCAAATGGGTTCAGATACCCCACGTCGCCCCCCGCCCACGTCAGAAACGAGATTTCGTTGATAGGGCAGACAAATGAGATGTCCTCTCCATTCTCCTCAGCCAGAATCTCAGCGCAGGCAGCAGCATAACGCCCAAATTGTTCCGGAAATTCGGGCGAAAATACATCCATAAAATCGGGCCAACCGTAGTGGCACAGATCCCAGATAATCTGCACTCCGGCGTGGCGGGCCGCCCTCAGCATCGGCAAGATGCTACGAAAGTCGTATTCGCCGGGCGTATGTTCGATCAGATGCCAGCGAAAGCCGTCGCGGGCGGTCTGCATTCCGATTCCCCTCAGACGGCTGTAATCCTGCGCGGCAAAGCGGTCATGGGCTGTGGCGTCAATGACGTCTAAACGCCGCCCGGCACGCAGGCGCTGGCTGGAGCACTCGAAGCCGCCCTGAAAGAAACTACTGAAGAGCTGTGATACCAGCGGCTGAGCAGTGGAACCGGGTGGATAAATGACAGCCATGTCCACCATTTCGCCCAGACCTGCATTCATTTGCAGATGAGAATTAATGAAATCATACTCACCAATTTCTCAGCCCAGCAGCAAAGTTTATGAATTGGCCTTCGCTGGATTGGCACGGGGAAAGACCGCTGGGGCGCTAAATTCCTTAAATGTGCCTGCGTCCCATCAATCTCATTTCACAGAAAGGAAGTGTATTGTGACATATTCCCCACTTGCCCAACAAGCCCCCACCCCCCAGGCCCTGATCTGCATTGCCCACCTGCGTTGGGATTTTGTATTTCAGCGTCCCCAACACCTGATGACGCGGGCCGCGCAGAACCAACAGGTCTATTACGTTGAGGAACCGATTTTTGGCGATCAGGGCGAGTCCATGGCGTTGAGGAAGGATCAGAGCGGCGTGATGGTCTGTACCCCGCACGTCACGCATGGCCTGAGTGCCGATGAATCACAGAAGCGCACCGCCAAGCTGCTCCAAGAACTGGTGAGAAACGAGGGGTTGACCGACTATGTACTGTGGGTCTATACGCCAATGGAACTGCCTATCACGGCGGGCCTGAGTCCTGCGCTGACCGTGTACGACTGCATGGACGAACTCGCCAACTTTCGCCACGCACCACCCGAACTGCTGACCCGCGAGGCCGAATTGTTCCGCCGCGCCGATCTGGTGTTCACTGGCGGCTACCGCCTCTGGGAAGCTAAGCGGCACAAACATCCCCGCGTCTTCCCGTTTCCGTCTAGCGTAGATGTACCGCATTTTGCTAGGGCCCGCACGGTGAACGCTGAACCCGAAGACCAGGCGGGGCTGGTTGGCCCACGCTTAGGCTTTTACGGCGTACTGGATGAACGATTTGATGCCGCCCTGGTTTCCGAACTGGCCGAGCGCCGCCCCGACTGGACATTTGTGCTGCTGGGGCCAGTGGTCAAGGTGTCGCGTGAGGAACTGCCGCAGGCCAGCAATGTGCATTATCTGGGCCAGAAATGTTACGGCGATTTGCCCGCTTACCTGAGCGGCTGGGATGTGGCTCTGCTGCCGTTCGCCCGCAACGACTCCACCGAATTTATTTCGCCGACCAAAACTCCGGAGTATTTGGCGGCAGGCGTGCCCGTCGTGTCTACGGCTATCCATGACGTGGTGCGGCCTTACGGGGAGCAAGACTTGCTGGAAATTGCCCACGACGCGGCTGGTTTTGAAGCGGCTATTCAAAAACTCCTGGATGCACGTGGTACGGCACAGGCCGCTGAGCGCCAGACGCGTGCGGATTCATATCTGGGTCAGCTCTCGTGGGACAAAACGTGGCAAGGTATGCAGGTTCAAATGGCCGAAGCTGCCACCAACCGGACAACGCTTGTTGTGGAGGCCGCCGATGACTGATTCTATGAACCTCAATATGCAGAACAGCTGGAAAAAGCAGGGATTCGACTATTTAATTGTGGGTGCAGGGTTTGCTGGGTCGGTATTGGCCGAGCGACTGGCCAGCGTGGGCAAGCGCGTGTTGATTGTGGAACGCCGCCCGCATATCGGCGGCAATGCCTATGACCGTCACGATGAGGCCGGCATTCTGATTCACCCATATGGCCCACACATCTTCCATACCAACTCGCGGCAGGTGTTCGATTACCTCTCGCAATTTACGGCGTGGCGGCCCTACGAACACCGCGTGCTGGCGAATGTAGACGGCCAAAAGCTGCCTATTCCTATCAACCTCGATACCGTGAACCGCCTGTATGGTCTGAGCCTGACCGCCGCGCAACTCGAAGATTATTTTGCCAGCGTGGCCGAACCCGTGGAGCAGGTACGCACGAGTGAAGACGTGATCGTGAACCGGGTGGGCCGCGACCTGTACAACAAGTTTTTCCGGGGCTATACCCGCAAGCAGTGGGGCCTTGATCCCTCCGAACTTGATTCCTCGGTCACGGCCCGCGTGCCGACCCGCACCAGCCGCGATGACCGTTACTTTACCGACACGTATCAGGCCATGCCACGCCACGGCTACACGCGTATGTTCGAAGCCATGCTGGCGCACCCCAACATCAGCGTGATGCTGAATACCGATTACCGTGACGTGATCGATATGCTGCCCCACGACCACCTGATTTACACCGGCCCCATCGATACATTTTTTGATTTCCGTTATGGCCGCCTGCCCTACCGCAGCCTGAACTTCGAGCACGTCACACTCCCGCAGGAGCAGTTTCAGCCGGTGGGCACAGTCAATCATCCCAACGATTCCACCTTTACCCGCGTGTCGGAGTTCAAGCACATCACGGGTCAGACACACGCGCAAACCAGCCTGGTGTATGAATATCCCACCGCTGAGGGTGACCCCTACTACCCGGTACCCCGCCCCGAAAATGCCGAGCTGTACCGCAAATATGCTGCCGACGCCGAAGCAATGCCCAATGTGACCTTTGTGGGCCGCCTCGCCACCTACAAGTACTACAACATGGATCAGGTGGTGGCTCAGGCCTTGATGACCTTCAAGCAGCTGGAATCCGAACTGGCAGGCATCAGAACCGAGGCAGAAGTTCAGGTGTAATTCAACTCCAAAAAGCTGAATATAGAGAGCAGTTGGAAGGCGGCCCGCTTGTGCAGGGGCCGCCTTCTGGTGATGCCTGAATTTCCCCCTGCCCGACTCGCGCTACTCTAGGCACAGATGCAAACACTAACGCTCTTTAATCATGCGGGTGGGGTGATGAAAACCAGCCTGACGCGGGATGTGGGCCACACACTCGCGCACTCGGGGCTGCGGGTTCTCCTGATCGACCTCGACCCTCAGGCCAACTTGACCGATTGGTTGGGTGTGGAGGGTGTCCGCCGCGAACAGACTGCCTACGACATGGCCACGCGGGGCGATCCTTTACCCGTGCCTGTGCCTGTGCATGGTCTTCATCTCATTCCCAGTGATGTGTCCTTGGCACTGGCAGAAGGGCAGATGATGGGCGTGGTGGGCGCTCATCTGCACCTCCGGGGAGCATTGGCGCAGGTTTCAGACCAGTACGATGTGGTGCTGATCGACTCTCCGCCCAGCCTAGGCCAACTGTCCATTCTGGCCGCGCTGGCCGCCGATCACCTGATCGTGCCCGTGCCCACGCGCCAGAAAGGGATGAACGCGCTGGCCGGATTGAGCGAGGCGATGGCGACCTACCGCAAGTTGCGCCCTGACCTAACCGTAGGCCTGTATGTGCCCACCCTCTACGACGCCCGCCGTTCCCATGACCGCGAGGCCTATGCCGCTCTGCAAGGCATTCTGAAGCCGCTCGCCAGCCCCATTCCAGACCGGGGAGCTGTGTGGAACGACAGTGCCAGCGCAGGCCAGCCCGTTGGCATATACGCGCCCGGTTCCCCTGTTCACGCCGATGTATTACGCGTGACCGCCGAAATCGCACAGGTGATTGGATTGCCATTCCACCTGACCGAAAGCGACTCTGCTGGAGTTCAGCGATGAGCACCAAAAGTCGGCCAGCAGTGCGTCCAGTGGTCGGCTCGCGCCTGAGTGGGCTGGTGTCTGGAGTAGAAGCATTGTCTCAGCCTGCTTCGACTACCTTGCCCGTGTCGGTTTTGCAGGCTGGAACTTTTCAACCCCGCGTGCATTTTGCGCCCGATGCTCTGGAAGACTTGGCCCGCAGTATCCGCGAACAGGGCGTCTTGCAACCGCTGTTGGTGCGTCCACTGGCCGGGGGCCGCTACGAAATCGTGGCCGGAGAACGGCGCTGGCGTGCGGCTGGGTTGGCTGGACTTGCCGAGGTTCCGGTGCTGATCCGGGATTTGGATGATTCGCAGGCGCGTCTGGCCGCCGCTGTGGAAAACCTGCAACGCGAGAATCTGAACGTGATCGAGGAAGTGCGGGCGAGGTTGCAGGTGGCCGCCGCCGCGTTGAACGTGCCAGAAGCCGAGGCGGTGGCCCGGATGTTCGCGCTCGACCGTGCGCCGGAAGCTGACCCGGAAGCGGTGGCCCGTCTGGACACCACCTTTGGTGCACTGGGCCGAGAGTCGTGGCGCTCTTTTATTCGCAACCGCGCCGCTGTGTTAAATCTGCCAGATAATGTGCAGGCCGCCGTGCGTGCGGGACTGGATTACCGCAAGGCGTTGATTGTGGGCCGCGTCGCTGATGCTGACGCACGCGCCAAATTATTGCAATCTGCTGAAGCAGGAGCCACTGTTCAGGAACTCCGCGTACAGGTCGCACCCGCCGCTGTCCCCGGCGAAAACTGGCAAGCAGTGGCCCGCCGCCTCAGCCACAAGCGGGCGCTAGACAGCCTTGACCCTGCCCGCCGCAAAAAAATAGAGCGGTTGCTGGGGCAGGTGCAAGCTTTACTAGACGGCGAATAATTCAAATCTTCCGTTTGCTCGTCACGTGACGAGCAACTTTTTTTGCCTGGCGAATTTAGTCCGACTCCAATTCAAACTCCGTTGCCGCAGAAAGCCTCAGCAGAGGCCCGCTGCCCGGAATCATGGCAAAGTCGCACAGGGACAGAAAGGCGGCGTCGTTCTGGCTCGCACTCACGCCAATCGTTAATTCCACTTCGCCTTCCAACTGAGACAGCACGTAATTCACAGCGCTCTCAGGGTTGATCTCTTTGGGCAGCATGGTCAGCAGGTCGCCATCCCGCATGAGGCGCAGGTCGCCCCGGAATGGGCCTTCTTCCAGCCACGTTTCCCAGGTGAGGGCCGCCGCATCCAGCGCGTAATCCAGGTCGTGCGGATGGGACACGCGCACCAGCAGCGGGCGGCCACCCCGCTCAATCAACTCGGCCTCGGTGCCCAGTTGTCCCAATTGCCCGATGTGCTGCGCTGCCTGAAACGCCAGACTCAGGGCGTCGGCCCGCTGGGTCAGCGTTTCTACGGTCAGCCGCCGCCACGCCGGGTCTTCCTCTCCATCTGGATTAATGACGACTGCGCCGTGCCGCAGCACCTGCCAGGAAAAAAACGCGGCGGGTACGTTCAGCAGTTCTTCCTCATCCAGACCTGTCACCGGAACCAGCGTGGCCTCGTGCAGCAGGCGCGAGAGGCCCGACATGCGGCGGTCAAATTCATCGGTGACGAAAGCGTCAGCAGGAAACCCATCGGAGGTGGGCGCGGCAGTCAGGGTGTCCACCGGGTTCAGGAAGGCGTAAATCATGCGACCATGCTAGGGCAAGCACGCTGCATGAATCTGCTCGTCACGTGACGAGCAATCCTTAACCCGGCCTGAACTTGGCGGCAAGTTGCGTGCTAGAGCGGGCCAACAGCATGACGTCTACCCCGACAGCCACAAAACTGTAGCCCCAACTCAGGTAGGTGCGGGCCACTGTTTCATCGGTGGCGAGAATCCCAGCGGGCTTGCCTGCCGCTTTGAGTCGGGCGGCGGCGGCCTGAATAGCGCCCTGCACGTCGGCATGATTGGGGTTGCCCAGGTGGCCCATGCTGGCGGCAAGGTCAGCCGGGCCGATGAATACGCCGTCCACCCCGTCTACAGCCGCGATGTTTTCCAATTCTGCCAGCGCTGCCGCCGATTCCACCTGTACGATCAGGCAGATGCCTTCGTCGGCTTGCTTCAGATACTCCGCATTGCGGGAAAAGGCGCTGGCACGGGCTAAGGCGCTGCCCACACCACGGATACCTAGCGGCGGATACCGGGTGGCAGACACCAAGAAGCGGGCCTGTTCCGCCGTTTCTACCATTGGAATAATGAGGTTGCGTGCGCCAATATCCAGCAATTGCTTGATCAGCACGGAGTCGCCCACGGGAGGCCGCACCAGGGCAGTCGATGGAGAGGGCGCAACAGCCTGAAGCTGTGCCAGTGTGGAGCGTAGGTCGTTGGGGGCGTGTTCGCCGTCAATCAGCAGCCAATCGAAGCCCGCGCCCGCGCAGATTTCGGCGCTGTAGGAATTTGCCAGAGCCAGCCAGAAACCGAACAATTGTTCGCCAGATTTCAACCGGGTCTTAAAAGTGTTGTTCGCCAAAGTGTTATTTACAAAAGCGTTCTTACTGTCCACGTGCTCCCCCCGCGAATCGGCAGGAAAAAGTGCCGAGTGGCCCATAATCGAAGGTGAATACGTCGCCAGCCCCAATATCTACCGGACGCGTGAACGACCCGGCCAGCACGACTTCGCCAGCCTTGAGGCCTTCGCCGTGCGGGGCCAGGCGGTTTGCCAGCCACGCGATTCCTGCCGCCGGATGGCCCAGCACGCCCGCCGCCACACCAGTTTCCTCAATCACTCCGTTGCGGATGCACAAGGCCGCAGCCCAGCGCAAATCTATATCGTCGGGGCGCACCGCCCGCCCGCCCAGAATAATTCCGGCGTTGGCAGCGTTGTCGCTGATGGTGTCCAGCACGCGCCGGGGCTTGCCTGTAGCGCGGCTGATTCGCTCGATGCGGGCGTCGATGATCTCTGCGGCGGGCGTCACGTATTCGGTGGCCCGCAGTACGTCCAGCAGGGTCACGCCCGGGCCACGCAGATCAGATTTGAGGATGAACGCCAGTTCCACTTCCACCTTGGGAGCCACAAACCGGGACAGCGGAATGTCCCCGTTCGGCTCGAAGAACATATCGTCCAGCAGCGCTCCGTAGTCTGGCTCGTTGATCTGAGAAGCCATCTGCATGGCCCGCGAAGTCAGGCCGATTTTGTGGCCCAAAATGCGCCGCCCGGTACTGACTTTGTGTGCCACCCACGCCCGCTGCACGGCGTAAGCATCGGCAATGGTCATTCCCTCAAAGCGCTCGGAGAAGGGGGAGAGGCTGACGCCTGTGGCCTCGGCCCCCTCTAACTCGGCGGCGAGGGCAGACAGTTGATCGTCTGGGATAGCTCGCTGAGGCCCGGTCATTCCATCCACACCCTAAATAACATGAACAGGTATTCCCTTCAGCTCGCCTTCCTGCGCCTCAACCCAGCCGCCATCAAACGCCTCCAGGCTGGAGCCTTCTTCAAACCAACTGCGCGGCGTTTTGGCTCCCCAGAGAGTCTGCCGCCGGGGGTCGTTCAGATGCCAGCGAATCGGCTCAAAATCCGGGTCTACCGTGATGTAATCGCTGGTATACAGCTCGATGCGGTGGCCGTCCGGATCGCGCACATACAGGAAGAAGGCGTTGGAAATGCCGTGTCTGCCGGGGCCGCGCTCTATGCGTTCGGGCTGCCGCGCTCCCGCCAGAATGTCGCAGGTCCGGATAATGCTCATGGCGTCGGGCATCCAGTAGGCCCAGTGATGCAGGCGCGGGCCAGTGCCGTTGGTCATGGCGAGATCGTGCACGCCGCCGCGCCGCTGCACCCAGGCCGCCCAGATGCGGCCCTCGTCGTCCTCGGTATATTCCGATGTCCGGAAGCCCAGTTCTTTGGCGTACCAGTCACGCATTCGGCCCACTTCGGGCGTCATCACGTTCACATGGTCTACCCGCTGAAGCCCCGGCCCCCGGTGGAGGTGGTAGTCCTGCAACAGCCAGGGGTGGGTCACACTTTCACGGAAAAAGGCGACGGGCACGCCAAACGGGTCTTGCATGCGTAGTATGCGGGGCCGATCTCGTTCGGATTCCCAGCGGTAGGGGAGGCCTTCGCGCTCGGCCAACGCTGCCATGCGTTCCAAATCGGCGTCGGCCCGCACGCGGTAGGCGATCTGGCGCACGCCCGCCTGCTTGGCAAGTTCCAGCTTCAGCGTCCATTCGCGGTCTTCCACGCCGCGCAGATACAGCGCCCCCAGTTCCTCATGCAGCACATTCAGGCCCAGCAGGTCGACGTAGAAAGCGCGGCTGGCGGCCAGATCGGTCACTGTAAAAATGGTGTGGGCAATGCGGATAATATCGGGCATCTGAGAATCAGTCATCGGCGGCCACCGCTTCGGGCGTTTCGCTGCGCTTCAGGAAGCTGTGAATGCGTTCCACATACGGCGCTTTGTCGTATACGTCATACAGGGCCGAACGCATCCGCACGGGGTCGCCAAAGAAGAATTTTTCGTACAGGTTTTGCCGCCCGCCAAAGCTGCTCATGGTCATATCCCATGCGAGCCGGAACAGTTTCAGGCGTTCTTCGGCGCTGGCGTTTCCGGCCTGCAAATACTTGGCGATCATCGGCCCCAGCGGGCCTTCGCGGTCGGCTTTACTGGGCATCATGATGATTCCCGATGCGCCCAGCAATTGAATCAGCTCGGTCAGGCGGGCATACACGGCGGGGTAGTAGTTGCGGGCGGCGTCCAGCGGGCCACGCGCCGGGGTCATCACACCGTATTGGTTCAAGGTTGCCCCTTCACGCGCCGCCACTTCCAGTGCCTTCATGATTTCCAGCGTCAGGATGAATTCGCTGACCTTTTCCTGCACATGCTGAAACTGCCCGCTGCCGATGGCATTCACGATGCCCTGCGCCACGCCCAGCAGAGCTTCAGTTTTAGCAATCTTCAGATTGACCACCTGATAGGCCATGTGCAGCACGGCGTCGGTGCCCGCGTAGGCCTTGTTTGCCAGTTCGGTATCATACAGCAGGAACACACGCTCCCAGGGCACCAGTACATCGTCAAAAATCACGAAGGCGTCTTGCTCGTCAAAGCGGCTGCCCAGGGGGTGATCTTCGGGGTCACGGCCAATATCGAACGGTTCGCGGCACTGAAAACTGAGGCCGGGGGCATTGGTCGGCAGTGCAAAGCCCATCGCGTAGCGGGATTTATCAGCGTTTTCCTTCAGCACGGTAGACGGGAACACCAAGATTTCATCGGCAATCGGCAGGGTCGCCATCATGCGAGCGCCGCGCACCACCACGCCGTCCTCGCGCTCCTCCACCACGCCCAGCGCAATGTAGGGGTCGGGCATTTCCGAGGCCTGCTTGGCCCGGTTCACCTGCGGATTGGTCAGCGCGTGCGTCAGGCACAGGTCGTTGCGGCGCACGAACTCGTAATAGTTGCGCATGTTGGCGGCAAAATCGCGCTTGCCCTCGCCGCTGGCCTCGCACGCGCCAAAGTAGGCCGCGCCCAGTCCGGCAGCCATCACGTTGGCATTCATATAGTCGGGCGCACGGCCCAGAAAGCCCAGCGAATAGTTGGCCCGCAGGTGGTGGGCCTTCCCGATTCGGGCCAGATCATCCTTACTGCACGGCACGAAAAAGCTCATGGCGTAGCGTTCGCCGTCTTCTTCAAAGCTGAGCGTGTCGCGCAGATCGGAGTCATGCTGAAGGTCGTACAGCCCCGCCAAGCTGCGGGCCATGTTGCGCGTGGCTGGGTGGGTGGTGGGATCGACGACGCGCTGGCCGTCGATGTACAGCGTGGGCGGCTGGTGCTGAAGGCGGTCTAGGAACTGCTGTCCGGTCAGAATAGCCATGTGTGGACGCTCCTTTGAGCTGAGGCAAATGCTCTGTGTGGTGTGGGGATGCCAGAGTCGATCTGTCGGTTAATGACAACCATGACCGTGCTTTATTCCGCCAACTTCCGGTCTATTCCGTCCCGCGTGGGCTGCTCTTCCCCCACCCCTAGCCGCGCCGTTTTGTGCGTACCCAGCGAGATGGCGATGTTCTTGGTTTCCATATAGAACTCGAAGGAATGGTCGCCGCCGTCGCGCCCGATGCCGCTGTTTTTCACGCCGCCAAAGGGCGTGGGCAGGTGCCGCACATTTTCGGAGTTGACCCACACCATGCCCGCTTCCACGTTCTGGGCAAAGCGGTGGGCACGCGTAATATCGTTCGTCCATAGGTAGGCGGCGAGGCCGTAACGCACGCCGTTGGCAATGGCTAAGGCTTCAGTTTCATCGGCAAAAGGAATGGCTGTCAGCACCGGGCCAAAGATTTCTTCTTGAGCAATCCGCATATCGGCCCGCGCCCCGATAAACAGTGTCGGAGACACGTAGTTCCCACCTTGTGCTTCCCCGCCTGCGGCAATCGTTGCGCCTTCCTCGCGTGCCAACTCAAAGTAAGAAGTTACTTTGCCGGTATGCCGGGGGTGAACGAGCGGCCCAACCTCGGTGGCGGGGTCGAGCGGGTGGCCCACGCGCAAATTGCGGGCGCGTTCGGCAATCCGGGCGGTGAATTCGTCGTAAATTCCGCTCTGGATCAGCACCCGGCTGGAGCTGGTGCAGCGTTCCCCGTTCAGGCTGTAGATCATGAAAACCACGGCGTCCAGAGCCTTGTCCAGGTCGGCATCATCGAAGACCACCACCGGATTTTTGCCGCCCAGCTCGAAGTGAACGCGCTTGAGGGTGTCGGCCCCCTGCCGCATGATGTGGCTGCCCGTGGTGGTTTCGCCCACGAACGCCACCGCCTGAATCAGCGGGTGTTCGGTCAGCGCCTTGCCCGCGCTCTCGCCATAGCCGTGCACCAGATTCACGATCCCGCTGGGCAGGCCTGCTTCCTCGAACACGCCCTGCATGATCTCGGCCAGCAGCGTTGCCGTCACCGGACTCCATTCGGCGGGCTTGTGAACCACCGTGCAGCCCGCCGCCAGCGCGGGGGCAATTTTCCAGGTGCTCAGCATGAACGGCGTATTCCACGGCGTAATCACGCCGACCGGGCCAATCGGCTGGCGCAGCGTGTAGTTGATGAAGCCGGGCGCAGGAAGGCTCTGGCCGTCGCCTGCGCTGGGGGCGCGGTCTGCAAAAAACCGGAAGTTCTCGGCCCCACGTGTGGCCGCCGATTTCATAAAGCGTATGGCCTGCCCGGTGTCGAGGCTCTCCAGCAGCGCGATTTCGTCGGCGCGGGCCTCGATGGCGTCGGCAATTCGGTGCAGCAGGCGGCGGCGCTCGGCTCCGCTCACGTTGCGCCAGATCTGAAAGGCGTCGTGGGCAGCGCGGGCGGATCGGTCAATGTCTTCCGCCGTGCCGCTGGGGGCGCTGGTTAGCACGCTGCCGTCATGCGGGTTCACCGAGTCGAAGCGTTCGCCACCGTCCGATTCGGCCCACTGTCCGCCGATCAGATGGCGCAGGGGCTGAAGCTTGGCGGCAAGGGCCGCCGCCTTTTCTAGGTTGGGGTGCGTGGTTTGGGGAAGCATCGTTTGGGTCATGGTTGCTCCTGCTGCGCCGGGTTAGAGAGTGGCGTGCTGATGGAATAGGCTAAAAAGGGTTCAGTTTGCAGCACCTGCGCCCCCTGCTTGACCTGCACAAACGCGGCGTGAGGATGAAATTTAAGCAGATAGGTATATCCGGCTGTGTTGAAGGTGTATTCCGGCCCAATGTCGTTTTGCGCCCTCGTGCCGCCACTCAGAGAGACCCCCGGCGTACCGTCAAAGTTACGTGTGGCATAGGTGATCTTGCTGCCATTTTCCCAAATGATGATGGTGCGTTTGGCAGTTACGCCCATAAACGCGGCGTCTGGCACGTAGCGGCACTGAGCGGTATCAATAGGGGTATTGATCCAACCGATATGCGTCATGCGGTAAGCAGGGTCATTTACATTTTCTACGTTGCTGCTATGCACAAACCAGTCATTCTGCCTGATATTGGTTTTCCTGAGCGGTTGCAAGCTGACATAGAGATTGCCTGCCCCAGCGTCTCCCGGCCCCAACAAATAAGGTTCTGTTTGAATCTTGGTCGGCTTGTTCTTCAACAGTCGAACCAGCGTCACAGGCTGCGGCGTAGAAGGCGCTTTGGCTGGCTTGGTCAGCGCCAGCACGCGGTCCGGCGCGTCGCACCAGGCAAAGGCGCGCTGCGTCTTCCCGTTCAGCGTCACGTAAGAATCCATGCGGTAAGCGGCTTGCGCGGCGGCGAAGGTGGTGCAGGCAGCGCAAGCTAAAGCGGCGTCCAGTGCCAGAAATCGGCCCAAGCTTCTGCCTTTGCGCTTTGTCCACTGACCACTGACCACTACCCAGTTACCGCCCTTCACCGCCCGTCCCACTCGCCTTCTTTGCTCTCCTTGCCTTTAATCGGCTCCGCGCCCTCATCCTCTTCCTCGATCCCGTTTTGCAGCACGCCCAGCCCTTCCACTTCCAGCGTCATCACGTCGCCGGGCCGCACATGGCTGATGCCTTTGGGCGTGCCCGTCAGAATCACGTCGTTTTCTTGTAGGGTCATAAAGCGCGAAATATGCTCGATCAGTTCGGGAATAGAAAAGATCATGTCGCGGGTGCTGCCCTGTTGCCGCAACTCGCCGTTCACATGTGCCGTCAACGTCAGATTGTGCGGGTCGGCCACTTCATCGGCGGTCACGTAATACGGCCCCAGTGGGCCAAACGTATCCCAGCCTTTGCCGCGCATGGGGGGACGAAACGTGTTGGTCACGTAATCGCGCACCACCAGATCATTTCCGATGGTGTAGCCGCCCACGTAATCCATCGCGTCTTTGGCCTTCACGCGGCGGGCATCTCGGCCAATAATCACGCCCAGTTCCACTTCATAGTGCATAAACTCTGCGCCACGCGGGTAAATCACCGTTCCGCCGTGGGGCAACAGGGTGGTGTTGGGTTTCCAGAACAGGGCCGGTTCGCTGGGTTGCGTCAGGCCCAATTCGCCCGCGTGGTCGTTGTAATTCAGCGCCAAGGCAATCACTTTGGGCGGGTCTACGGGCAGCTGAAACTGTATGGCGGCAGGGTCGTGGGCTACCCCAGCGGCATCAATAAGCTTTCCGTCGTGCAGGTGGCCTTTTAACTGGCGGCCTCCAGCAATAAATCTGGCATATTTCACGGTTTAAACTCCTTCGGGGAAGGGGGGAGTGTAGTTGTCAAAGCTGGGTTGTTGATTCGTTCAGCATAAGCCCGAGGCTCTCCCTTTTGTTGGACAGATTGTGGATTCTCCTGATCTGATTTGTAGAATGCGACAAATGCCAACGCTTGCCCAGTTGCGTGCCGTCCTGAATCTGCCCAAGGGCAAGGGGGCAAAGAAGACGTTTGGCACGCCCGAAGAAGCCGCTGCCCTGCTGCCAGATCACGCGGCGGCGCAGGTGCAAGAAGCGGTGTTGGGCCTGTTGGCGCGGGAAGCATTGGCGTCACCCGGCCTGCCGACCTTGCTCTCCACCCTGCGGGGGGCCATGTTGCATGCCCGCCCAGAACAGGAATTGACTGTGCTGTTGGCGCGACTGACCGGGGGCCGTGCCGAAATCCGGGCCAGTTGGGGGGATGTGGTGGCCTCATCTGGTACACCGCAGGGTCAGCCCCTCTCGCTGCGGCTGATGCATGGCGGGCGGCATGTGGGCGCACTCCTGCTCCATGTGCCCGCAGACTGGCAGCCCCTGTTGCCCATTGCGGCTGAATACGCTCTCCTGGCGCGGCTGCAATCGGCGGCGGCGGGTGCGGCCCGCCGGCGGGTAGGTGAGCGCACCCTGGAGGGATTGTTGTCGGGCAATGCTTCCGAGAATGCCGTGCTGGACGCTGAACACTACGCCGTTGCTGTGGCCGCTTTTTCCAGCGAACCTGCACCCGGTTTGAGGGCACGCACGGCCCGCGCCGCTGCGCTGGACGTGCTGGCGGCAGTGGGCGAGGGCTACTTTTTCGAGCGCACGCCGGGGCCAGAATCAGGTTTCGAGCGGGCCGGAGTCGTCTACTGCACCGTGCAGGACACCCGCGCTGTCTGGCTGTGGCCCACGCACGAGCTGGAGCGGGAGTCGGTTGGCCTACACGCCGCCCTGACTGCCTCTACCGCGCAGGATGTACGCCTCGGCATCAGCGGGCGGCATGTGGGAGCAGGCGCGGCCCGTACTGCATCGCACGAGGCGCGGCAGGCTCTCGCCGCCACCCGTGATGCACGCGGCCTGACCCTCTTTCACGAGATGGACGTCCTGTATGCCCTGTTGTCAGGGGGCGCACTAACGACGCTGAAGGCCCAGATTCAGGCCCGCCTTGCCGTCTTGGACGACGACGGGCGAATAGAAGCTACCTTGCGGGCCTACCTGACGCACACGGGGTCACTTTCCTTGTTGGCGGCGCGGCAGAATTTGCATGTCAATACGCTGCGCTACCGCCTACGCCGCGCCGAAGAAGTGCTGGGCAGCCGCCTGAGCGACCCGCAACTGCTGGCGCGACTGTATCTGGCGTTCGGGGCAGAGGAGGGCTGAAGCTCCCACTGCGGCATCTCAACACTAAACCCCGCCTTTAGCAATCTCTCTGGCATAACCTAGCGGCTTTTGAGCAGCAGTTCCGCCTCCGAATTCACCACCCGTGCGCCCAATCCGATCAGGCCAGCGGTAGACGGAAGGCACAGATGCCCCGCTCTCCCCCCGTCAGGGCGTGCTGGGGGCCGCGTCGTCGGTCTGCACTTGGCCCGGCTGGGACTCACCGGGGCGCTGCATTTTCCAGCCCAGGGCCAACTGCGCCGCCTGTTCAGACACCCAGCGCAGGGCGTCGCTGCGGGGGTGAGAAATGGCGCTGTGGTCTTCCCGCTTGGAAATAAAGGTTTGAATGCCCGTGTAACTTCCGTCTGGGCGGGCATTGCGGGTCAGGTCGAACAGGTAATTGATGGGCAGGCCACCCGCCGGGCCGGTGCGGGCGGGAAAGCGTTTGCTCTGCACTTCCAGGTTGCGCTCTATGTTGGGCCACACGATGTCTTTGCCCCCGAGTCTGCCAGCGGGCGTAGCAAGGTTGTCGCAGGCGGCAGCGGGCTTGGGAAAACCGGGAGCTGGATAATTCAGTGGCGCACTTGGCCGGTCTGTGGCGCGGTCTGCCTTCCAGAAGGTGCAACTGCCGTCCAGGTCGATCAGCAGGGCAAAAGTCACTTCGGGGTAGATGCGGGCCAGATAATGTGTCCAGATCACGCCTTGCGAGTGCCCCAGCAACACCAGACGCGGCGGGTTCGGCCCGGCCAACCACGTGGTTTTCATGCGCTCTAGGTCGCGCACCAACGCCCCAAAACCGGGTTGCTCGGCTAAAACCTGCCTGGAAAAAAACGTTTCGTTGGCGTTGCTGGCGTATCCCGCCGACTGCACGCTCAGGCCTGTGGTGGCCAATGCCTCGGCCACCGCGTCCACTGTGCCCCTCGGCGTCAGCGAGTCCCAGTCGTCACGCGGGGCGGCGCAGGGTGGCCCACAGCGCCCCGATACCGTCAGCAGCACCACATCGGGGGGCGGGGCGTTCAGGTTCAGGGCGGGCGACTTGCCGGGACGCCACGTCAGCGGCCCACAACCGGACAACAGAGCCGTACTGGTTAGCAGCGTGGCAAAAAGAGCGGGGCGAGCGGCGAGCGGAAGCCTGGGCATCACCCTTACTGTAGGGTCTACCAGGCAGCGAAACGTCAGCGCGGTAACGCTTGCCGCTGGCTGCCCCCATTGCGAATTTTTGTGCATTTCTCAGCGTCCCTGGGTCAGTTGGTTTGTGTGGCTAACGCTTGTTAGCCTGACCGCTTTTTCTGCTACCATCGCCCTAACCCAAGTTGCTATTTTCTCCGCCCAGTTTCACGCTCGGCGGTGTACGGAGGTTCTCCCATGAAGCGTTCCCATAAGGCCCGTCTGACCCTGACCACCTTGCTCGCCGTCTCCTCGCTGGCTCTGGCCGATGTGCGCGTGGGCGTAATTGTTTCGGCCACTGGCCCCGCTGCCAGCCTCGGTATCCCCGAGCGGAACACGGTGGCCCTGCTGCCCCAGACCATCGGCGGCCAGAAAATCATCTACACCATTTTGGACGATGCCAGCGATACCACCACCGCCGTGACCAACGCCCGCAAGCTGATTCAGGAGAACAAAGTCGATCTGATTATCGGCACGACGACCACGCCTGCCAGCCTTGCCATGATCGATGTGGCCGCCGAGAGCAAGACGCCCATGATCTCGCTGGCCGCGTCCGAAAGCATCATCAAGCCCGTAGACGCCCGCCGCTCGTGGGTCTTCAAGACGCCGCAAACCGACGCGCTGATGGCAGCGGCAATCGTGGCGCATATGCAGCAAAACAAGGTCAAAACCGTGGGCTACATCGGCTTCAACGATGCCTACGGTGAAGGTTGGCTGGCCGAACTCCAGAAGAACGCTGCTGCAAAAGGCATCCGGGTGGTCGCTACCGAACGCTACGCCCGCACCGATACCAGCGTGACCGGACAAGTGCTGAAGGTCTTGGCCGCCCGCCCCGACGCCGTGCTGATCGGCGCGTCGGGTGTGCCTGCCGTGCTGCCCCAAAAAACCCTGAAAGACCGTGGGTTTTCGGGCAAAATCTACCAGACGCACGGCGTCGCCAATGCCGACTTTTTGCGTGTGGGCGGCAAAGACGTGGAAGGTGCAATCCTCCCCGCTGGCCCCGTGCTGGTCGCCGACCAATTGCCCGATTCCAACCCTATGAAAAAGGTCGGACTGGCCTACGTGAACCTGTACGAAGCCAAATACGGCCAAAATTCGGTCAGTACCTTCGGGGCGCACATGTGGGACGCGGGCCTGCTGATGCAAAAAGCCATTCCAGCTGCCCTGAAAAAAGCCAAACCCGGCACCGCCGAATTCCGTGAAGCCCTGCGCGACGCCATCCGGGGCACGCGCAACATCATCGGCGCACACGGCATTTTTAACCTCAGCGCCACTGATCACCTTGGCCTGGACGCCCGCAGCCGGGTCATGGTGCAGGTCGTCAACAACACCTGGAAGCTCATTAAATAAGGCGTTGAGTCGTAGACCCTGAGCTATGGGCTATGGGCCGTGAGCACGCACGCTCTGGCCCGTAGCTTTTTCCTTACCTTCCCCAGCATCAAAAGGCCACGCTCTTGAATATCTTCGACCCTGCCATTTTTCCTATCCTGACTGCCGATGGCCTGACCAACGGCGCGGTGTACGCGCTCCTTTCGCTGGCGCTGGTGCTGGTGTTTGCCGTGACCCGCGTCATTTTTGTGCCGCAGGGCGAATTCGTGATGTTCGGCACGCTGACGCTGGCGAGCCTGCAACTGGGCCGCGTTCCCGGCACGCTGACGCTGCTGCTGGTGTTACTGGCGGTGTCTACCGTGCTGAACATCGTGGAAGCCCTGCGGCGCGGCGATGGACGGGCGGCGGGCATTGCTGCTGCGTCGGGCGTAGCTTTGGGCGCGGGCGTGTGGGCACTGACCACTGCGCTGGCCGCCGCCAAAGCGCCGCTGTTGGTGCAAGTCCTGCTGACCTTGCTGCTGGTGGTTCCGCTGGGGCCGCTGCTGTACCGGGTGGTGTTTCAGCCGCTCCGCAACGCGTCGGTGCTGGTGCTGCTGATCGCGTCGGTGGCGCTGCATCTGGTTTTGATGGGCATCGGGCTGATCTTTTTTGGGCCGGAAGGCAGCCGCACCCCCGCCTTTGCCGAAGGAAATACCGCGCTGGGCGGCGTGACTCTCAGCAACCAGAGCCTGCTGGTGATTCTAGTGTCGGCGGTGCTGATGCTGGCGCTGTACTACTTTTTTGACCGAACGCTGACCGGCAAGGCGCTGCGGGCCACCGCCGTAAACCGTATGGGCGCACGGCTGGTGGGCATCCGGCCTACTGCGGCGGGTTCACTGGCCTTCACGGTGGCCGCCCTGATCGGCGCACTCAGCGGCCTGCTCATCGGCCCCAGCATCGCCGTCAGCTACGACACGGGCTTCCTCATCGGCCTCAAGGGCTTTGTGGGCGCAATCATCGGCGGCCTCGTGTCCTATCCGGTAGCGGCCCTCGGCGCGCTGCTGGTCGGCCTGATCGAGAGTTACGCCAGTTTTAGCCTGAGCCAGTGGAAGGAAGTGATCGTGTTTACCCTGATCTTGCCTGTGCTGTTGTGGCGTAGCCTGAGCAGTAAGCACCATGACGAGGAAGACGAATGATCTGGTTTATTCCATTCAAGGCGCAGCCGCAAACCGCGTTGAGAGCGTGGGCAGCATTCGACGCGGGAGCCTTCCAATGACCCCCCGCCTCATCCTCACCCTCGTCGCCGCCGTCATCGCTCTCGCCCTGCCCGCCGTGCTGCCCGTGTTTCAGGTCACGCTGCTG
This sequence comes from Deinococcus sp. QL22, assembly GCF_023370075.1. Classification (NCBI taxonomy): domain Bacteria; kingdom Thermotogati; phylum Deinococcota; class Deinococci; order Deinococcales; family Deinococcaceae; genus Deinococcus; species Deinococcus sp. QL22. The sequence goes on along the minus strand of NZ_CP097154.1, from coordinate 228,569 downwards.
ACCAACGTGGCTATAGCGGCACTGACGGTGGTGGGCCTTGTCCTCCTGACGGGCGTGGCGGGCCTGACCAGCTTTGGCCAAGCGGCGTTTATGGGCGTGGGCGCGTACACTACCGCTCTGCTGACCACCGCCTACGGCTGGAACCCGTGGCTGACGCTGCCCGCCGGAATGCTGGTCACAGCAGGCGTGGCGGCGTTGCTGGGGCTGGCGACCCTAAGGATGCAGGGGCACTATCTGCCGCTGGCCACCATCGCCTGGGGCATCAGCCTGTACTACGTGTTCGGCAATTCGCCCGCTCTGGGCGGCTTTACTGGGCTGCGCGGCATTCCGCCCGTCAATGTGTTCGGCCTTGACCTGACCGACCCCCGCCGCTTTGCTTACCTTGCGCTCGTGTTTCTGGCACTGGGTATCCTGGCCGCGCAGTTTTTACTGTCCAGCCGTGTTGGGCGGGCTATGCGGGCGCTGCGTTCGGGCACGGTGGTCGCCGAGGCGTTTGGGGCCAATACCTTTTCGCTGCGGGTGCAGGTCTTTGTGCTCAGTTCGGTCTTTGCTTCTGCGGCGGGCTGGCTGTACGCGCATCAACAACGCTTCGTCAATCCCACACCCTTTGGCCTGAACGTGGGCATCGAATATCTGTTTATGGCCGTGCTGGGCGGCGCGGGCTACGTGTGGGGCGGCGTGGCAGGCGTGATCCTGATTACGGCGCTGCGCGAACTACTGCAAAACGTGCTGCCCTCACTTCTGGGCACGGGCGGCAATTATGAGGTGATCGTGCTGGGCATCATCATCATTCTGGTGTTGCAGTTTGCTCGGCGGGGTCTGTGGCCGCTGGTCGAGGGCCTCGTGCCCGCCGGAACGCCCCGCCTGCTGGCCCGCGCCCTGACCTTCCCGCACCGCCCTGACCCGCAACCGGGCAGCGTCATTCTGAACGTGCAGGACGCCGTGAAACAGTTTGGCGGCCTGAAAGCCGTGTCGGACGTGAGTTTCGACGTGAAGGTGGGAGAAATCGTGGGCCTGATCGGCCCAAACGGAGCAGGCAAAAGCACGATGTTCAACCTGATCACGGGTGTAAATCCGGCCACTCGCGGCAGCGTGAAACTGCTGGGCCGCGACGCCACTCGCCTGCCCGCCCGCACCATTCACCGCCTCGGCGTGGCGCGTACCTTTCAGCATGTGCGCCTGTTCCCCGAACTGAGCCTGCTGGAAAACGCCATGATGGGCGGCTACGCACGCGGCAAAGCGGGAATGATGGCCAGTCTGCTCCACCTGGAGCGGCGCGAGGAAGCGGCCCTGCAAGGCGCGGCGTTGGCCCAACTGGAGCGCGTGGGTCTGCGTGACCGGGCCTTTGATCAGGCCGGAAATCTGGCGCTGGGTCAGCAACGCCTGCTCGAAATTGCCCGTGCCCTCACCGCCGATCCTGCCTTCCTGCTGCTGGATGAACCCGCTGCGGGCCTGCGCTACGGCGAAAAGGCGGAACTATCGGCCCTGCTGAAGCGGCTCAGGGATGAGGGCGTGACTATTCTGATAGTGGAGCATGACATGGATCTGGTGATGAATCTGGTAGACCGTCTGGTGGTCATGAACGGTGGGCAGGAACTGGCGCAGGGCAACCCGCAGCAGGTGCGAGACAATCCCGCCGTGCGCGAGGCTTATCTGGGTGCGGATGTAGAGGAGGGAGCGGCATGACGTTGACCCAAACCACCGCCCCACTCCTGACAGTTCCTTTGCTGAAGGTGGACGATCTGCACGTCAGTTACGGGCGTGTGGAAGCCGTGCAGGGCGTGAGCCTCAGCGTGGGCGCGGGCCAGATCGTCAGCGTCATCGGGGCCAACGGCGCGGGCAAAAGCACCCTGCTGGGTGCGATTATGGGCGCACTCCCCTCGCGGGGGCAGGTGGAGTATGCGGGCCGCACCCTGGCCCACACGCCGCTGGAATCGCGGGTGGCAGCGGGCATGACGCTGGTGCCCGAACGCCGCGAACTGTTTTCTTCCATGACTGTGGAGGACAATTTGCGGCTGGGTGCATACACCCGCAGGCGCGAGGGCGCGGGCGACCTGGGCGGCGTCTTCACCCGCTTTCCACGCCTGGAGGAACGCCGCAAGCAATTGGCCGGAACCCTGTCGGGCGGCGAACAGCAGATGCTCGCCATTGGCCGCGCCCTGATGGCCCGCCCCAAACTACTGCTGCTCGACGAACCCAGCCTTGGCCTCGCCCCCCTGATCGTGCGCGAAATCTTGCGGATCGTGGCCGAACTGCGCGATGCGGGCGTAACCGTGCTGCTGGTGGAACAGAATGCCCGCGCTGCGCTTGCCATCAGTGATTTCGGCTACGTGCTGGAAGGCGGGCAGGTGCGCCTGAGTGGACCTGCCGCCGACCTCGCCCACGATCCGGCGGTGGTCGCGAGCTACCTGGGGGCCGGGAAGTGACCGAGGCAACGAACTGGCAGGCAGCACTGCAATCCGTCCTGACAGAGCGTATCAGCCTCGCTCCCGGCGACCTGGCGGGCCATGCCCATGATGAAGGCGTACCGTTTACCTCAATCCCCGGCGCGGTGGTGTTCGCCCACACCGAGGCCGATGTTCTGGCAACTTTGGCGGTGGCCCGTGACTTCGGCATTCCGGTCACAGCGTGGGGAGCGGGCACCAGCTTGGAAGGCGCGGCCTTGCCCGCATCCGGTGGGATCAGCCTCGATCTGGGCGCACTGGACAGCATTGCTGACATAGACCCGGTGGGCTTTACGGTGCGCGTGGGGCCGGGCGTGCGGCGGGTGGCGCTGAACCGCCGTCTGCGTCCACATGGCCTGTTTTTCCCCGTTGACCCCGGTGCAGACGCGACTCTGGGCGGCATGGCAGCCACCAACGCCAGCGGCACGACCACCGTGCGCTACGGCGGCATGCGCGAAAACGTGATGGCGGTGCGTGTGGCCCTGATGGATGGCCGCGTGCTGAATCTGGGCAGTCTGGCCCGCAAAAGCAGCAGCGGCTATGCACTCAAACAGCTTCTGATCGGCTCTGAGGGTACTTTGGGCGTTATTACGTCGCTCACGCTGCGCCTGCATCCGCTCCCGCCCGCCACCGTCAGCGCCCAACTTGCCTTCCCGGATGTGGCCGCTGCGGTGTCGGCCAGTGTCGCCCTGCGCGGTCTGGGCCTGACCCCCGAACGGTTGGAATTTGTAGATGCCGACACGGTGGCCGCCGTGAACCGCCACCGCGCCCGCTGTGACCCGGAGTTGCCGACGCTGTGGGTGGAACTGGCAGGCCGCAACACTGCCGACGCCGAAGCTGGCCTGACCCTGCTGCGCGAAGTGGCCGCCGATACGGGCGGGCAGGTAGTAGGCGAGGCCCGCACGCCCGAAGCCCAGAGCGACCTGTGGGCGGCAAGGCACGGTGTCTACGACGCTCTCCGCGCTGCATGGCCCGGTCATTCCACGCGCATCGGCGACATCTGCGTTCCGCTGTCGGCCCTCGCAGATACGGTGGAATTCATGGCTCTAACTTTGGGTCAGTCTGATCTCACTGCCCCATTGGTAGGACATATCGGAGACGGCAACCTGCATCTGCTGATGCACGCGCCACCCGACGATTCAGGGGCTTGGGCACGCATAGACCATGCGTTGCACGACATTGCCCTGTATGCACTCTCGGTAGGCGGCACCTGCACGGGAGAACACGGCGTGGGCCTACGTAAGCGCGTCTATATGCGTGAAGAACATGGCGAGGCGTTGGACGTGATGCGGGATGTGAAGGCGCTGTTCGACCCCCAGAATCTGCTGAATCCGGGGAAGGTGGTCGGAAAGCTAGATTGAACTGGCCGCCCATCCCCGTTTCGCCTGTTGACCCGCCGAGGTTCCCATGTTCCAACCGCACCTAGAAGCCCTGCCCCTCCCCGAACTCCGCGCCCTGCAACTGTCACGCCTACAAAGTATGGTGGCGCGACAGTGGGAACATGTGCCCCCCTACCGCGCCAAATTCGAGGCGGCGGGCCTCATCCCAGACGACCTGAAGACGCTGGACGATCTGGCCCGCTTCCCCTTCACTTACAAGTCCGATCTACGCGACAGTTATCCGCTGGGCCTGACCGCCGTGCCCCGCGCCGACCTGCGCCGAATTCACGCCAGCAGCGGCACGACTGGCCGGGCGACCATCGTGGCCTACGACGACAACGACCTGAGCGTGTTTGCCGAAGTGGTGGCCCGCAGCCTGTACGCAGGTGGCGCACGCCCCGGCATGACCTTTCACAATGCCTACGGTTACGGTCTGTTTACGGGCGGTCTGGGCACGCACGCCGGGGCCGAGCGGTTGGGGCTGTGTACCGTGCCCGTGTCGGGCGGCGGCACCGAGCGGCAGGTGCAACTGATTCTCGATCTTCAGCCAGAAGTGATCGCCTGCACCCCCAGTTACGCCCTCGTGCTGGCCGACGAATTTGCTCGCCGCGGCTTAAGGCCAGCCGATATTTCCCTGCACTACGCCGTGTTGGGCGCAGAACCCTGGGCCGAAAAAACGCGGGCCGAAGTGCAGACCCGGCTGGGCGTGCGGGCCACCAACATCTACGGTCTGTCGGAAATCATCGGCCCTGGCGTCAGCAACGAGGACGCCGCCGAGCAGAGCGGAAGTTACCTCTGGGAAGATCATTTCTATCCCGAAATCGTGAATCCCGACACGGGCGAGGTGCTCCCAGACGGAGAATACGGCGTGCTGGTGCTGAGCAGTATTTCGCGCACCGCCCTGCCGATTCTGCGCTACTGGACGGGCGACATTACACGCCTGTTGCCCGCTGCCAACACTACAGGCCGCACGATGCGCCGCATGGATCTGATCCGGGGCCGCAGCGACGACCTGATCATCCTGCGCGGCGTGAACGTGTACCCCACGCAACTGGAAGCCGTTCTGCTGGGCATGGGACAGGTCAGCCCGCATTACCACATCACTCTTACGCGCACCGGAACCCGCGACGACCTGCGCCTGCAACTGGAAACCAGCGATCAGGGCGCGGCGTTGCGAGACGAGGTGGCCCGCCTGATCAAGGCCCAGGTAGGCGTGACGGTGGAGTGCGTGTTGTGCCCGCTCGGAACGTTGCCCCGCAGCGAAGGCGGCAAGCTGAAACGGGTAACGGATTTGCGGGGGGAGCGGTAGGGAATCTAATTTGGGGTCATGGGGAAGGGCGTCTAAGGGTCTAGGGTCGAAGGGAAGGGCAAGCGCATAGGTTTTAGTTGCTTGCAAAGTACTGCTGTGCAGAAAGGGCCGGCCGCCGCGAGGCGCACGCAGATTCTGGAGGCGGCGGCCACCGTATTTGCCGAGAAGGGGTTTCATCCGGCCACTATTCGGGATGTGGCTTGGGCGGCGGGGGTGGCGGACGGCACCATCTACAACTGTTTTGAAAACAAGCCTGCGCTGCTGCTGGGTCGGTTTGAATTCATAAGTACGCGGGCGCAGAAAAACATCGACCCAGCCAGCTTTGCGGGCCTGAGCCAATGCGACTTTATCGCTGCTTACCTTGCCCACTCGCTGCGGGCGCTGGAGGCCGACAACTTCGAATGGTTCCGGGTGATCGTGTCCGAAATGATGGTCAACTTGGAGTTGCGCGGGCGGTTTTCGGCGCAGGTGCTAGAGCCGATGCTGGCGGGCGGCGAGGCGGCATTCGGGCGTTGGGCCGCCCAGAACGGGGATTCTGGGCCTGCTGCAACGGGTCTTGGGCGACGAAGTATTGGAAGAAAACTGGGCCGACTTGCCAGTAATGCTAGCCGATCTTCTAATAGAAGGCTTTATGCAGGATCAGGCATGAATCCCGCCGATCTGCTGACCGTGCCGCTGAGTTCCCTGACTCAACCCAACATGACCGACCCGGCGTTCAAGGCCGACCCATTCCCCTTTTACGCCCGCCTGCGCGAAGAAGCGCCCGTGTTTCCGATCACGCTGAAGCTGCGCGGCCAGCAACGGGCCTGGTTGGTCACACGCTACGAAGACGTGCTGGCCGTGCTGAAGGACGATAGGCGCTTTGTGAAAGACAAACACAACGCAATGTCGCCCGAACAACTCAGGCGTGCGCCGAAGCTGCGCCGGGGTTCGGGGCGTTGCAGCGCAACCTGCTCAGTCTCGACGGGGCCGACCATGACCGCCTGAAAGTGCTGGTACATGAGGCGTTTACGCCGTGCCGGGTGGAAGGCATGCGCGACATCACCCAGAGTGTGACCGACGCTGCGCTAGACCGGGCGCAGCGCCTCGGCCTCTTGGACTTGGTGGCCGATTTTGCCCGGCCCGTGCCCCTGACCATCATTGGCCGCATCTTGGGCGTGCCCGAGCAGGACGACGCCACATTCAACCTGGGTATGAAGGCATTTGTCGCCATGGGTGGCAGCCCCAATCCGCCGCTGCTGGCCTTTGTGGGCTACCTCCGCAAGTTGATCAAAACGCGGCGGGCGCGGTCTGGTGACGACCTGATTTCGGCTCTAATGCAGGCCCAAGACAGCCCCGATCACCTGACCGACGATGAGATTCCGGCGATGGTGTTTTTGCTGCTCAGCGCTGGACACAAAACCACCGTGAACCTGATCGGGAGTGGCGTACTGGCGTTGCTGCAACACCCTGAGCAACTGGCCCGCCTGCGAGCCGATTCCAGTCTGCTCAAATCTGGGATAGAAGAACTGGTGCGCTTCGTCGTGCCCGCCGAAACGGCCACCGAACGCCACGCCGCAGAGGACGTGACCATTGCAGGGACGCGCATTCCGAAGGGCGAATTGGTGCTGGCGGTCATCGTGTCCGCCAACCGTGACCCCACCGTATTCCAAGACCCGGATAGCTTGGATGTAGGTCGCCAGAACAACAAACACCTGTCGTTCGGTCAAGGCCTGCACTACTGCCTGGGTGCGCCCCTGTCGCGGCTAGAGGCCCAGATTGCCATCGGCACGTTGCTGAGGCGAGCGCCGAATCTGCGCTTGGCCGCCCCACCGAGTGGATTGCAGTAGCGCAAAAGTATCATCGTGCGGGGGCTGGAAAGCTTGCCAGTGACGCTGTGATGGGCCGGACGGCTGGGCATCACTTGCCCCTTAGAGTTCCCCTAACCCCCAGCCTCCTACTCTGCCGCTTGCGCTCCCGCTTTCACCAGTTGCTGCCCCGTTTCCGGCAAAGTGGCGGTCACTTCCCCATGCGGCGAGACGGCCAGCACGCGGCGTTCGGCCAAAGTCCACAGCGCCCGGTGAACGGGCATTTCGGCCTCGGCCTTGCCAGTGGGGGCCAAACGGTCGAGGAGTTGCGTATAGCGCAGAGGTTCCGGCGTTTTGCCGCCTGCCCACGCTGTCGTCTGGGCCACCAGGGTCAAGATTTGGCGCTGCACTGGGTTTTCTGCCGTGTCCAGCAACACTTGGCGGGCGAGCAGGCGGGCGGCTTCGGCTTCGCGTTCTTGCCTGCGGCGGGCCAGCAGGTCGGCCACCTCGTCGGGTACCACGTTGCCCCGGCGCTCAAAAATCAGTTGTTCCAGACGCGCGTCGGCCCGCTCCTTCACCGAGGCTCTGGCTTCCCGCACGCGGCCCCGCACACCTTCTGCTGCGCCCTGTACCCGGCCATCTTGGCGTACCACATCGGCCACCCGCCGCGCCGCGCCACGCACGCCACCTGTGGCAGTGGCCGGGGCATCTTCGGGCGTGCGGGTGGCCGATTCCACCAGTCCGGTCAGACGAATCAGGGTTCGCAGCTTCATGGCGGTAGTTTGCCCTATCGGACGGCGTGTCAAGGTGAGGCGAGGGGGAAACCCATCTTGCGGTTTCCCCCTCGCCCTGCTGCCCAGCCCCCTTGGTTGAGGTGCCTATCCCCCCGCGTGCACCACCGGACGCCGCTTGCGTTCGGGTTCGGCCTGCCGCAAAATCTCGTGCGTCAGGGGCGGAATGTCGCCTTCTCCAGCAATCAGGAAGCGCAGGGCGTTGCGTACCGGGCTTTCTTCATCCCATTCGAAGTACACGTGGGGCGGTACACCCGTCTCGTCGCGCACATACAGGAGGAAGGCGGCAATGGCGTTGGGCACGCTGCTGGCTCCCTTCAGGCGCAGGATTTGATACGGCCCGACATGGTGCCCGGTCACTTGCAGATCGTCGCTGAAGCTGCTGGCATCCCGGATCTGCACTTCTAAAAAGGTGGCGGTATCTCGGCCCGGCAGGTGGGTATCGGCCCGCACTTCCAGTTCCTTCTCGCGGTATTCGTCGGCATCTCCGGCGTCCAGCGCGTTGGCGATCAGGCGCAGCGGGCGACCCTTGGTGCTGCCCATGATCAGGCGGGCGGTGTCGTCTACGGTAATGGAATTGGCCCGGAGTTCGGTGCTGCGGCTGACCCGGCTGGCAATACTGAGGGCCAAAATAGCTCCGATAAACATCAGCGCGATATACAGACCTTCCGGGCGGCTGATGACCGTGACGGCGCTGGTATAGAGGAACAGGATGCTGACGAGAGCAAACGCGAAGGCGGGCCAGCGGTGTTTGCGTCGCAGTTCGGTCAGGAACACGGCAATGGCCGCCGAGGTCATCAGCGCCAGCACGCCGGTGGCATAAGCGCCCGCCTGCGCGTCTACGTTGGCCCTGAACAGAATAGTGACGAGGGCGCTGATGAGCGTGAACACAACGGCCAGCGGACGGGTGGCGCGTGCCCAATCGGGAGCCATGCCGTAGCGGGGCAAGTAGCGCGGCACGATGTTCAGCAGGCCCGCCATCGCGCTCGCCCCGGCAAACCACAGGATCAGGATAGTGGCAATATCGTAGACCGTGCCGAAGCCTTCGCCCAGTTTTTCGTGCGCGAGGTACGCCAACGCCCGTCCGTTGGCTTCTCCGGCAGGCTTGAAGACCCGCACCTGATCGCTGCCTGTTGCGGGCGTGGGCGTTACGGTTATGGTCAGGGGAACCACTCCAACCGATGTCTGGGCCTGCACTGTGTACGTGCCCGTCTTGCCTGCCGTCAGGGGCACGGTATAGACCTCGCTCGGGCGGGCCGGGTCGTCCAACGGCATATTAAACACCGCGCGGCCAGCGTTCAGATCGGCAGCATTCACATTGCGCGTGAGGGTAATCGCAGGCCAAAACTGGGCACGCGGAATGAGGAATGTGGTCACCAATGCCGATCCCATCAGCAGCACACTCATGATCAGAGCAGCGGTGGTCAGCAGTTTTTTGGTGTTCCGAATGCGCCCGGTGGGTTTGGCCTCGGTGTCGCCTGCATTGCCGCGCACCAGTGGCATCACCACTACGCCCGTTTCAAATCCGCTGAGGCCCAGCGCGAGGCGTGGAAACACCAACAGGGCCGCGCCGATTAGGGCCAGCGGCGACAGGTAGGTGGTCGTGAGCGCCTGCCACCAATCCCCGATGACCTGCGGCGCGCCCACCACGTCCAGCACGCCGCGCCCAATGACGACAGCACTCAGCGCGATATACAAAATGACGATGCCCACCGCAATCCCGATGGCTTCTTTGAACCCCTTTAGGAAGACCGCGCCCAGCAAGGCAATCAGCGTGAGGGTCACTGGAACCTGCGTGCCTTCCAGCGCCTCTTTCAGAAACGGGTTTTCGATCAGGTGGGCCGCGCCGTCTGCCGCCGACAGCGTGATCGTAATAACGAATCCGGTGGCGACAAAGCCGATCAGGGCCAGCACCAGCAGTTTGCTGGGCCAGTACGCCAGCAGCCGTTCCAGCATAGAAATACTGCCGTCGCCGTGCGGACTTTCCTCGGCTACGCGGCGGTACATGGGCAGCGCCCCAAACAGTGTAACCAGCACCAATACCAGCGTTGCGACCGGACTCAGTGCCCCCGCTGCCAGCGCTGCGATGCCCGGTTGGTACCCCAGCGTGGAAAAGTAATCCACACCCGTCAGGCACATCACTTTCCACCAGGGCTGAGTATGGTGCTGGGTCTTTACCTCACGTTCTTCTTCGTAAAATCCTTCTTTTTCGGGCTGTCCGGTGTCCAGAAACCAGCGCATGAAGGGACTGGCAGGCGGGCGAGGATTATGGGGCGACGATTGGGGAGATGGGGCAGGATCCGGCACGCCCATCAGCTTAGGGGCCAATTGGCCAGGTTGCATTGGCCAACTGGCCAGACAGCTTCAGTCTATTTCCCTTTCGTATAGGCGTGCGGAAGGCATTTTCAGTCCGTTTTCAACCCTTTTGACTCGGCTGCAGTTCACTCGCGCCGCCTTCCGGCCTTCATTCTTGCCACATAAATAGGGCGAGGCCCACCACAACGGTATTCTTCGCCTTAATCTACGCAAGATGGGCTGAGACGAAATTATGCGTGTGGCACGCAGTTTCTATTTTCTGCATTTTCATAAGGGCGTGTCAGTGGGCTTTGCGGGGACTCCCCCCCCTTCACAGCGCACAATTCATATGTCATGCTGCTCACCATGACGAAAAAGTCGACGAAGGCCCCCGCCAAGAAACCCGCTGCCGCCGCCCCCAAAGCTGCGAAGGCCCCCGCCAAGGCTGCTGCCGTAGCCGCCCCCGCTGAAAGCAACAAGGTCGCCAAGACCCAACTCGTCGAGCAGATCGCCGACAAGACCGGCCTGACCAAGAAGCAGAGCGAAGAAGCCGTCAGCGCCATGCTCGACGTCATCGTGACCGCCGTCAAGAGCGGCAAGAGCGTGGGCCTGCCCGGCCTCGGCACCCTGAGCGTGAAGGCCACCGCCGCCCGTACCGGCGTGCGCCCCGGCACCAGCGAGAAAATCCAGATTCCCGCAGGCAAGAAAGTGGCCTTCAAGGTCGCCAGCACCCTGAAGGGCAACCTCTAAGACTTTTAGAGGCTAGACCGGGCTGCTCCCAAGTGGGGTGGCCCGGTTTTTTTGGTGCGAGGTGGTGACAGAAGGGCAATCGCTACGCTCATTCCCCCTCACCCCGCTCCTTTACAGCGCCCCTTTCTTCGAGCTGTTCCAGTCGCACAAGGGACGAGGGTAAAACCCGAACACCAAATCTCAATCTAAGTCCCTCGCCGTAACGTTTTAGCTTTACTGAGCGAAGCGAGTATCGAAGATGGGAGGGCGCACTGGGAATGGAGAGGTTCCGATGCTCTTCCGGAAACTCGCAATGTTACGTGCGCCCTCCCTAACTCCCCGCCAGTAACGTGTTCCCCACCGCCCGTCGTAAGCCCTGAATATCAACTGCAGAATGCCGGGTTGGGTGAACGCGGTTGGTCAGCAGCACCCATGCCACGCCGCGCACCGGGTCAATCCACAGTCCAGTGCCTGTGAATCCGGTGTGACCAAAGGCTTGTGGGCTGCACAGGCTGCCGCCGCTCCAGCCGGGTTGGGCCTGCACAAAGGCGAGAGTGCGGCCTTCTGCGTGAGGTTGGACTGCCAAAGCTTGTGCGGCAGGGGAGAGCCAGCCACCCCGTAACAAAGCTCCGGCCTGCGCCAGTACACCCGCCAGTGTGCCGAACAATCCTGCGTGACCCGACACTCCGCCCAATGCGGCGGCGTTCTCGTCGTGTGTTTCGCCGCGCAGCATTCGCTCTCTCCACAGGCAATGTTCGGTAGCTACGCTTCGGGCCAGGTCGGGGGCAAAGGTCAGGCCGTCGTCCAGCGCAAAGTCGCGCAGGGTTTGCCCATACACCCGCTCCAGCACGCGCCCCAGCAGCATGTAGCCCAAATCTGAGTAGACGACTTGCCCTGCTTCGGCCACTTGCCAAGGCTCCTGCAACAAGCGGGCGCGGATGGTGCCGGCGTCGCCCCACGTGTACAGCGGCGACCACGCGGGCAAGCCTGCCGTGTGGGTCAGCAGTTGCCTCAGCGTGCGCTCCTTCAACGGCGTGATCTGCATCCACGCGAGGTCGGGCAAGTGGGCCGACAAGGAGTCGTCCAGATCGAGGCGGCCCGCTTCTACTGCTCGCAAGACTGCCCTCGCCGTAAACAGCGGTTTGGTCAGGCTCGCCAAATCCCACCAGAAATCCGGTTGTAGTGGCACGGCGTCCGGCACAAGTTGCGCGTGCCCCAGCGTCAGTGTGTCTGATGTTGGGGTGTCACGCCTGCCGTCCATCCAGACGACACCCAGCGCGGCTCCGGGGAGACCGCCCCCATTCACTGCTTGCTGCAATAAGGCGCGGGTGGCGTCGGGAATCACGACTCCACCCCACCTGTTTCGCCCAATGCAGTCCGGGCATGGCCGCCCGACGCTGCCAAGCGCGCTTCGGCATCTGCCGCCGTCACGTTCAGCCGCAGCATCACCAACGCTGTTTTAACACTGCCGCCCGTGCTGTCCAGCACAGCTTTCGCGGTGGCTTCGTCTGCGCCTGTGGCGTGGCACACCAGTCTCATGGCTCGGTCTTCCAACTTGGCGTTGGTGGACTTCACGTCGACCATCAGGTTGCCGTATACCTTGCCCAGCCGCACCATCAGGGCGCTCGACAGCGTATTCAGCGCGATTTTCTGGGCGGTTCCGGCTTTCAGGCGGGTGCTGCCGCTGATCACTTCGGGGCCAGTGTCCAGCAGAATGGGGCAGTCGGCGGCGTGCAGCAAGGGCGTGCCGGGGTTGTTGGCAAGTGCAATCGTCAGCGCCCCCGCCTCCCTCGCGGCCCGCACTGCGCCGAGAGCATACGGCGTGGTTCCGCTGGCCGCTACCGCAATCAGCACATCCAGTGGCCCAATCTGTACCGCCAGCACGTCCCTCGCCCCGCCTTCCTCATCGTCTTCCGCACCCTCTACCGCCTGCCGAATGGCCCGCTCTCCGCCCGCGATCAGGGGTACAGCCCGCTCTGGCGGCCAGGAGAAGGTGGGGGTCAGTTCGGTGGCGTCCAGCACGCCCAATCGCCCGCTGGTGCCCGCGCCTGCATACACCAGGCGGCCTCCGGCCTGTAGGCGGCCCAGTGCGGCTTCTACGGCCTGTGCCAGGGCTGGGGCAGCGGCCTGCACCGCATTCAGCGCGTCTTGCTGATCCAGTACCAGCACCCGCACGAGGGCGGCAGCGTCCAGCAGATCAAGGTCGGCATGGTCGGGATGCACCCGTTCGGTGCGGCGCGGGTCTTGGTCAGGGGCAGTCGGCAGAACAGAATCTATCGGCTCAAGCATCATTGTCTCGGTTCCCCCACGTTCCACGCTCTACCCTCCACGTTGTTTCTCCTGCTCCTGGCCGCCCTGCAACTCCATCACGAAGTCGTAGCGGTCGCCCCGGTAATGGGCGCGGGCATGTTCTATCGGGCGTCCTGCCGCCGTCCAGGACACGCGCTCGGTGGCAATCAGGGCCGCGCCGGGGGCGATGTCCAGCAGGGCGGCCAGCTCTGCGTCGGCGTTTACGGCCCGCAGGTGCCGAATAGCCCGGTGAGGACGCAGTCCACGCGCCGCGAGTAGGGCATATAAACTGGCGTCTGTCACGGCGTCCAGCGTCAGGTCTGGGGCGAGGGTGGCGGGCAGGGTGCTGTCTTCTATCGCCAAGGGTTCTCCGCTGGCCGTTCGCAATCGGCGCAGCCGGATCACGCCTTCAGTGGGCGACAGGGCCAGCGTCATGGCTTCTTGCGGCGTCGGATACCCACGCTCGAACCGCAGCACCCGCGCCCCCGGAATCAGGCCCCTGGAGCGGATATCGTCGCTGAATCCGGTCAGAAGTCCGAGTGGGCGCGAGGCAAGGCCGGACGCCGCTTGCTGGTTTGAGTGTTGAACCGAATCCTCAGAGAGGCCAACCTGCCCTGCTGAACTGACCTCGCTTGAAAGAACGTCGTTGGAACTGACAAACGTACCGCTGCCGTGCCGCCGCACCAACAAGCCCCGCTCGGCCAATACCGCCAAGGCCTGCCGCACCGTAACCCGCGAAATGCCGAGTGTGTGGGCCAATTCCCGTTCGGCGGGTAGGGCGCTGCCTCGGCTGATGGCCCCGGCTTCTATGCCCTGTTCCAGTCCATGCGCCACCTGCACATACACAGGAGTAGCACTGTCCGCATCTAGCGGAATGGCCCAGGGCAACGCGGCGGTCATGGTTAAGACCATACCACTTCCACACCTCTATGCAACCACTGGGCCAAAACTTGTCAGGGGCTTGCAAGTGGAGTGCAAGTGGTATTAGTCTAGGGAGGCTTAATCCACAACCCGCCCGCATTTCCCGCACCACCTCATTTCTGGAGGCTGTCTATGTTAAAACGTTCCTCTACCGCGCTGGCCCTGATGACGCTCGCCCTCGCCGGGGCCGCCTTCGCCGCGCCCAAAAAAGTGACTGGGTACGGTGCACTCGGTATCGTTGATGGAAAGCCGGGCGGCACCTACACCCTCGCTCTCGGTGACAGCCCCCAAAGCCTGAATTATTACGGCGTCATCGACAGCAACCTCGGCCTGGTGGCCCAGCAGATGTTCGACGGCCTGATGGAATTCAACCTGTCTTCCTACAAGCTCGAACCCGCACTGGCCGAAAGCGTGGCCGTCAGTAGCGACGGCAAAACCTACACCTTCAAGCTGCGGCGTGACGTGAAATGGAGCGACGGACAGGCCTTCAACGCCGACGACGTGATGTACACCTACGAAAACCTGATCATGAATCCCGAAGCGCGGGCGGGCGATCCAGGCAACTTCAAGCTGGACGGCAAGCCGGTAGAAATGAAGAAAGTGGACGCCTACACGGTGCAGTTCGTCTTGCCCCGCGCCGCGCCTGCCTTCCTGCTTCAGCAACGCTATTTCATTATGCCGCAGCACAAATTTGGCAACGTCAAGGGTGCCGCCGTAAACAACGTCTGGCCCAGCAACACCGCCCCAGCCGATATCGTCGGCACCGGGCCGTTTAAGCTTGCCAGCTACACCGCAGGCCAAAAAGTGGCCCTGACCAAAAACGCCAACTACTGGAAAGTAGACGCCAAAGGCACCAAGCTGCCCTACCTGAACGCCGTAGAATTCCTGATTATCCGCGACCCACAGGCGCAGGTGGCCCAGTTCTTGGCGGGCAACGTGGATCAGCTCAACGTGACTGGGGCGCAGTTCCCCGACCTCAAGCAGCGTGAAGTATCAGGCGCGGCCTTCAAGGTCTTCCGCTCTACGGCCCTGTTCGGCAGCCCGCCGTTCGTGGCCTACAACTTTGATGCCAAAGACGCGGCCCTCGCCAAACTGTTCAGCGATGTGCGTTTTCGCCGCGCCATGCAGGGCGCCCTGAACCGAGACCGCATCATTGACACCGTATACAACGGCCTCGCCAGCCTACCCGGTCACGGCGTGGCTCCGGTTAACAAAGATTGGTACGCCAACACCAAACCGCAACTCGGCAACTTCAACATCGCGGCGGTGGGCACGGCCCTCAACGCCCTCGGCATCCGCGATACCAACGGCGACGGCGTGCGCAACTTGCCCGGTGGCAAGAATTTGGAATTCGACTTGACCTACGGCACAGATTCCAGTGTGTACCCATCGCTCGCGGCCATCATCCAAAGCGACTTTGCCAAGGCGGGCGTGAAGGTCAACCTCAAGGGCATTTTGTCCAGCAAGCTCCTGTCGACCGGGCAAAGTGGCGACTGGGAAATGATCCTGCACGCGTTTGGCGACCAGCCCGACCCCGAACTCCGCAAACCCATCTGGCAACCCGGCGGGGCGCTGTACTACTGGCACCGCTCCTTGCAGCCCGCCGTAGACGGCTCCACCCCCAACGTCGCCAGAATGTTCCCATGGGAAAAAGAAATCTACTCGATCTTCAATGACGCGGCCACCACCTCCAGCCGCTCGACCCGCAAGGCGCTGTACACCCGCTGGCAACTGATTTTCGCTCAAAACTTGCCCGTCACGCCCCTTGCTAAGCCCGAAAACATCGGCGCAGTCAGCAACAAGTACGGCAACTACGTGTACAACCTCGGCGTCATTCCGGGCTACAACCCCGTGCCGCTCATTTTTCAGAAGTAAGCCGAACATCTAGAACTGACAATTGGGGCGCGTGGCGTGTGGAAGGGCAGAAAACGCCCCACCAGCCCACGCGCCCCAGTTGTTGCCGCCCAATTCAAGGAGTTGTCCCATGTCTCCCCACACCCCACACTCCACAGCCCACCCTCGGCCATGCTGACCTACACGCTGCGCCGCTTGCTGGGCATGATTCCCACCATCCTGATCATCAGCGTGGTGTGCTTTGCCGTGATCAAGCTGCAACCCGGAAATTTTACCGACCAGTATCTAGAAGACCCGCGTTTTACACAGGAAACGGCGGACGCGATCCGGCGGCAACTGGGCCTCGACCAACCCGCCGCCGTGCAATATGGCCGCTGGCTGTGGGGCGTGGTGTCGCGCTTCGACTTCGGCTACTCTTTCTTTCAAAACCGCCCCGTGACCAGCGTCATTGGCGAACTCCTGGGTTGGACGGTGCTGATTTCGGGCCTCACGCTGCTGGTTAGCTGGTTAATCGCCGTTCCACTGGGCATCTACACGGCGTTCAACCGCAACGGCTTCGGCGCACAGGTCGCCAACTTTTTCGGGTACATCGGGCTGGCAATTCCTGATTTTCTGGCGTCGTTGCTGCTGGTGGCCCTCGTGCTCAGCTTGGGCGGCACCAACGTGGGCGGCATTCTCAGTTCTCAGTACATAGACGCGCCGTGGTCGTGGCCCAAAGTGCTGGATTTGCTGAACCACCTCTGGATTCCGGTCATCGCTATCGGGTTGGAGGGCGTGGCGGGCCTGATGCGCCAGATGCGGGCCTCGATGCTGGATGTGCTGACGCAGGATTACGTGCGGACGGCCAAAGCCAAGGGCCTGACGCAGCAAAAAGTCATCTGGCGGCATGCCGTCCGCAACGCCATCAATCCCATGATCAGCCTCGCCGGACTCAGTTTGCCCGCCCTGATCAGCGGCACCATCGTCGCCTCCATCGTGCTGAACCTGCCCACCATCGGCCCCATGCTGTACACCAGTCTGCTGAATAAGGATCAATACATGGCCCTGACGCTCTTGATGATGAGCGCTGTGCTGCTGCTGCTGGGCAACCTGCTCTCCGATCTGCTGCTGGCGTGGTCTGACCCACGGGTGAGGTACTCATGAACGGAGCATGGAACGTGGATTGTGGGCCGTGCGGAGAACGGCTGTGACGACCATTTCTGCCCCGGCTGCGGTGGCCCGCGTGCCTTCGCCCCTCGCCCTGGCCTGGCGGCGCTACCGAAAATCCCGGCTGGGCGTTCTTGGTGGCTGGATGCTGCTCGTGCTTTACCTGATCACGCTGTTTTCGCCGTTTCTCGCGCCGTATTCGGTCACGGCGCAGCATGAAGCGTTCAGTTACCAGGCTCCGCAAGCCGTGCATATCGTCCACAAGGGTCAACTCACTCGGCCCTTCGTGTACGGTGTCAAACAGGGTCGCGACCCAGTCACGTTTGCCCGCACCAACGTCGTAGACCGGGAAAACCCCGTGTATATCGGCCTGTTCGTGCGCGGGGAACCTTACCGCTGGCTGGGCATTCCCTCCACCGTTCACCTGTTCGGCGTGCCCGAAGGCCAGTTCTTCTTCCCCCTCGGTACCGATCTGCTGGGCCGCGATTTGTTGTCGCGCATGCTGGTCGGTGGGCAGGTCAGCCTCACGGTGGGCGTGCTGGGCGTGCTGATTTCCTTCGGCATCGGCATCATCATGGGCGGCATCAGTGGGTATTACGGGGGCCGCACCGATGACATCATTCAGCGGGTCGTAGAAGTGCTGCTCAGCTTTCCGCGCCTGCCTATCTTGCTGGCCATCAGCGTGCTCGTTCCGGCCCGATGGCCGTCTACCTGGGTGTACGCGGGCATCGTGGCGGTGTTGGCCCTGATCGGCTGGGCCAGTGTGGCGCGGGTGGTGCGTGGGCAAGTGCTGGCGGCCCGGCAACTCGATTACGTGTCGGCGGCTCAGGCGCTCGGTGTGCGCGACCTGCGCGTCATCCTGCGCCACGTCATGCCCAACCTCAGTTCCTTCCTGATCGTGTCGGCCACCCTCGCTCTGCCGGGCTACATCATCGGAGAAAGTACGCTGTCGTTTCTCGGCGTGGGCATCAAGGAACCCATGACCAGTTGGGGCCTGCTGCTGAAGGAAGCCAACAATTTTGAAACGTTGGCGGGCCGTCCGTGGCTGCTGGCTCCGGGCTTGATGATTTTTCTGTCGGTGTTAGCTTTCAACTTTTTTGGTGATGCCCTGCGCGACGCCGCAGATACCCAGAGTCGTTAAGATTCCAAGCCGCTCATATTCAGATCCGCTGAGCTAGCGCCGCCAACACCGCTCATAGCCCTTCAACTACCGTACACTGCTGAGAAATGTCTTTCGTCTCCTTCACTCTGGTAATTTCTTGACGCGCTCGCCCCTGCTGTTGGGTCTAGATGCGGGCGGTAGCGGTACCAAATGGGTGCTGGTGCGCGGCGGTGTCACGGTGGCTTCGGGCGTGACGCCGCCGCTGACTGCTACCTTGCTGGCGTCAGCGGTGGGTGCGGCGAATCTGGCCGCCTTGGCCGCCGCCTTGCCCGGCCAGCCCGACGCTCTGCACGCCGGGATGCCCGCCCTGAGCACCGATTCGGCCCGCGCCGCCGAGGTCAGGCTGCTGTTGGCGGGCGCACTGAATCTGGCCCCCGAACGGGTCGGCGTGGAGGGCGACCTTGATCTGGCCTACCGCGCCCATCTGCGGCCCGGTGCCGGAATTTTGGTGTATGCAGGCACGGGCAGCATCGCCTACCACGTGGCCGAAAGCGGCGCAGTGGTGCGGGCGGGCGGGCGCGGCTTCCTGTTGGGCGATGAGGGCGGCGGCTTCAGCATAGGCCGGGCGGCCCTGCGCCTGATAACCGACGCACTGGACTTGGGCCGGGTGCCAGACTCCATCTTGGCGCGGGAGGTTGCCGCTATCACAGGCGGTTTGGATTGGAGCACTGTGCGTGCTTTTGCTTACGCCACTCCCGGCGCCTCTGCCATGGCCCAGCTTGCCCCTGCCGTGGGCCGCGCCGCCGATGCCGGAGATGCCGAAGCCCTGGCGATTTTGGAGGCATCGGCGGCGGCTCTGGCCGAACTGGCACGGCGGGTGCGGACACGGGTAGGGCCGCTTCCCGTTACCCTCTCAGGCGGCGCACTGCGGGTCAGTCCCTTATACCCCGCCCTGCTGACCCGCGCCCTGCCCGGTGCGGTGGTGCAGCAGCGCAATCATGCAGAAGCGGCGGCCAGAACAGCGGCGGTGCTGGTAGGGCAGTAGATAGGGAAGGGCAGGACAAGAATAAAGCTCAGGCCACCGCAAAGGCCTGAGCTTTATTCCTGACCATCAAACGTATCTTCTTATGTGGCGCTCTGATCGCGTACCCGCTGACGTGCCAACGCTAACTGCCCGTGCTTGGGAGCAAACAGAAAGGCGGCGGCAAAAAACAGGCTCTGCATCAGCACAATGCATGCGCCGGTCGCACCATCCAAAAAGTAGCTAAAATAGGTTCCCAAGAGGCTGGACAGCACGCCGCAGCCCACCGCGATCCAGATCATGCGGTTAAATTTGTCGGTGAGCAGATAGGCGGTAGCTCCCGGCGTAATGAGCATGGCGACCACCAGAATCACGCCCACGGTTTGCAGCGCCGTCACGATGGTCAGGGCCAGAATGGTCAGCAGCGCGTAATGCAAAAACGTGGTATTCAGGCCGATAGAGCGGGCGTGCGTCGGGTCAAAGACGAACAGCATCAGGTCTTTTCGCAGCACCATGATGGAAACGAGCGCGATGACGCCCACGATGATGGTCTGAATGACATCGGTATCGCGGATGCCCAGCACGTCGCCAAACAGGATATGACTGAGGTGCACGTCGCTGGGCACTTTGGAGAGCAGCAGCAATCCCAGCGCAAACAGCCCGGTAAAGACCACGCCGATCACGGTGTCTTCCTTGACGCGAGAACGTGACTGAATAAAGCCGATGGCTGTAACGCTGCCCAGCCCGAAGATGAACGCGCCCACGATGAACGGCACGCCCACCAGATAGGCCAGCACCACGCCCGGCAGCACGGCGTGAGACACGGCGTCGCCCATCAGCGACCAGCCTTTCAGGGTCACGAAGCACGACAGCACGGCGCACACCGCCCCCACCAACGCACTGATGCCCAGCGCCCGCAGCATAAAGTCGTATTGCAAGGGGGCCAGTAGTGTGGTTAAAATTTCCATCAGTTGGGCCCAGTGTTGGTTGAACTAGGGTTGGTTGATTTGGCATTGTTAGCTGTAGGACTTGTGCCCGTTACTACCACGGTTCCGCCCGGCGTCAGCATAGGCAAACCGCCAAACACGCGCCCCAGATTTTCGGGCGTAAAAACTTCCCGCGTGGAGCCACTGGCAAGCACGGTGCGGCCCGCCAACAGCGCCACCGTGTCGCACAGGGCTTCGATGCTGCCCAGGTCATGCGTACTGATCAGTACCGTGTGGCCCTCATTCCGCAAATCGCGCAGCAGGCCCATGATGGTCTCGCTGGTGCTGGCATCCACGCCGCCAAAAGGTTCGTCCAGCAGCAGCAATTTGCCTTCCTGGGCTAGGGCCCGGGCCAGAAAGGCGCGTTTGCGCTGCCCGCCTGACAACTCACCGATTTGCCGCCCCCGGAAATCACTCATGCCCACGCGGTTCAGGCTGTGCGTCACTACATCGCGGTCATGGCGAGACGCACGGCGCAGGCGGCCCATATGCCCGTAGCGGCCCATCATCACCACGTCTTCCACGCTCACCGGAAACGTCCAGTCCACTTCCTCGCTTTGCGGCACATAGGCGATCAGGCCGCCGCGCTGGGCGGCTTGTACCGGCTGACCATGCACCAGCACTTGCCCCTGACGCGTCGGCAAAAACCCCATGATGGTCTTGAACAGAGTGCTTTTGCCCGCGCCGTTCAGACCGATCAGGCCGCAAATGGTGCCTGCATTCAGGTGCAGGGTCACGTCGCGCAGGGCCACTTGCCCGCCCGAATAGGCCACGCTGACACCCTCGACGCTGAGGCTGGGAATGGGCTGGGAGGTAACGGTTCCGGCGGGATGTGGAAGGACAGAAGCCGTCATTTTGCTCCTTTGAGACCACGTAAAATCGTGTCTACATCGTGTTGCAGTAACTTCAGGTAGGTCGGCACCGGGCCGCGTGCATCGCTGAGCGAGTCCACATAGAGCAGGCCGCCGAACTTGGTGTCTGCTTCCCGCGCCACCTGCTCCATCGCGCCGGGCGACACCGTACTTTCGCAGAACACGGTGGGCACTTTCAGCTTGCGAACCGTATCTATCACGCCCTGCACCTGCCGGGGCGTTCCCTGACTCTCGGCATTCACGGGCCACAGGTAGGCCTCGCGTAATCCGTAATCGCGGGTCAGGTAACTAAACGCGCCCTCACAGGTCACGAGGGTGCGCGTGCCCGTCGGCAACGTCGCCAGTTGAGTCTTCAGGGTCTTGTCCAGCACTGCGAGTTTGGCGCTGTACGCTTTGGCGTTGGCATTAAAAGTGGCGGCGTTGTTGGGATCGAGTTTGACCAGAGCGCGGCGGATATTTTCCACGTAGATCAGGCCGTTTCTGGGCGACATCCAAGCGTGTGGGTTGGGTTTGCCCCGGTAAGCGTCGCCTGCAATATTCACGGGTTTGATGTTCTGGGTCAGCGTGATACGCGGCACGCCCTTCAGGTTGCGCTGGAACCGCTCGAACCACAGTTCCAGATTCAGGCCGTTGTCGAAAATCAGGTCAGCCTTGGTGGCCCGCACAAGGTCGCTGGGCGTCGGCTGATACCCGTGAATTTCTGCGCCGGGCTTGGTGATGGACACTACGTTCACCTTGTCGCCCGCCACGTTTTTAACCATGTCCGCCAGAATCGTAAAAGTCGTCAACACAGTTTTTTTGCTGCTGGAGGCAGTCTGAGCTGAAGCGGTTGCTGCTAGAAGGGCCAAACAGATCACAGACCAAGTGGCCAGTTTTGGGGGGAGAGGTCGAATCTCTCTGAACGTAGAACTCATAATTTAGGTTGCCCTAAAATATATGTTTTGTCAAGCTGGAAAGCTTTATTCTCTGGCGGTAAAAGGCCGCTGATAGGCGAAAAACCAGCAAAAAAGCGCCGCTGTCAGGCCGACGCTTGTATCTTGTCTCTGTTGTCAGAAATCTATCTATTCGGGCCACCGTCTTATTTGTGTTAGCTCAGTTGTGCTGACTTGCTTGATACTGCCGCAACCGCTTTTGGGCCATACCGATGACCCATGCCCGCGCAGGCAGGCCCGTGGACTCCCAGCAGTGACACCAGTGCTGCACCTCGTCCAGCATGGCAAATACGGCGGCTTCCCGGTCTGCTATCCCTGCCCGGTCTGCCAGCGCAAACAGGATGGGCAAAAATGGCCGTACACACCGGCCCAATTCGTCTGCCGTCTGGGACGCGGCTCCACCCATACGCGAATCTGCCAACGTCCGCAGTAAGGCGGCGTCCGAATCGGCAGAAACCAGTGGGTGTGGAGTCACTTGTACAGCCTGCCTGAAAAAGCTGAACTGGAACTGTATCTCTCACCGCACATTCAGAATTCATGATGATGCGGATTTTGCCCATAAATTTTCGTGTGATTGAGAGTACGCGTCTTCTGAACACATTCTTAACACGTATTCTGATATAGGAATATGATGGTGGCATGGCCCGGTCACCCACTACCTCTGATGTGTTTAATGCCGTGGCAGAGGTGCAGCGCCGCCAAATTTTGACATTGTTGGCAGAGGGTGAATCCTCTGTCAACGGTATTGCCGCGGCCCTGACTCTCCGTCAACCCGCCGTTTCCAAGCATTTGCGTGTACTGAAGGAAGTGGAGTTGGTGCAGGTGCGGGGCGTGGGCCAACAGCGACTCTATTCGCTCAATGCGGCGGCGCTGCGGCCAATTTATGATTGGGCAGGGACGTTCCAAACCCTCTGGACTGGGCGGCTCGACCGTCTGGACAAGCATCTGGCCGAGTTTATGGCGCAGCGAAAAGGAGAAGACTTATGACGGTACCCACCCACACGGCCCTCCCCGAGCTGACGTTGACCCGCCTGTTCAGCGCGCCCCGCGATCTGGTGTTTCAGGCCTGGACAGACGCAGACCACCTGGCCCGCTGGTGGGGGTCTCCCGGCATTCCCCTGCGCATCGTCAGTGCCGATGTACGCTCCGGCGGACGCTTCCTGTACGAGTAGGCCACACCCGAGGGCATGACCATGCGCGGTCTCCTGACCTTCCACGAACTGGCAGTCCCATCCCGGATCGTGTTCGTCAGTGCTTTTGCCGATGCAGAGGGCCTAATTGTCCGTGCGCCCTTCTCGGAACACTGGCCGCTTCAGATCATGACCACGCTGACTTTGACCGAGGAAAACGAACAGACGCGCCTGACCTTGCAGGGCGCACCGCTGGACGCCACGCCCGAAGAGCAGGCCATGTTCGACGGCTTCCGGGCCAATCTGGAGCAGGGATTCGCGGGCAGTTTCGCCCAACTGGAAGCGCATCTGGCAGCAGTTGCAGGCTGAATAAGTTTGACTTTGAGTCACAAGCTCTGAGCCATGAATTACAAAACAGAACAGCCGGGGCCAATGCGTCCGGCTGTTTTTGCCATTCCCGTTGACCACTACCCATTCAATACTTACTGCCCCCGCGCCACCAAAGTCAGAATGCTATAAGTCGCCACCAGCACGTCATTCTGGTTGGTCACGTCCACATGCCACTTCACCACTCCGGTGGGCGTTTCGCCTTCCCGCGCTTCCTTGGCGGTCTTGCTCTGCACCGTTAGGCGGGCGCGGATGGTGTCGCCAAAGCCTACTGGCTCGGTAAATCGCAGGTTCTCCAGGCCGTAGTTGGCCAGCACTGGCCCCACGCCTGGGTCCACAAACAGGCCCGCCGCCGCACTCAGCACAAAGTAGCCGTGCGCGACTCGTTTGCCGAACAAGCTGTCCTGCGCGGCAATCTCGTCGGTGTGTGCGTAAAATCGGTCTCCCGACAGGCCAGCAAAGGTGCTCACATCGGCCTCGGTGACGGTGCGGCGAGGGGTCAGCAGGCTGTCTCCGACCTTCAATTCCTCAAAATTCTTGCGGAAGGGGTGAACGCTGCTTTCTCGCACCGCCGCGCCGCGAACGTATTCACCTGTGATGGCAGTCATGGTGGTGGGATCGGCTTGCAGGGCCGTGCGTTGGAGGTAGTGCTTAATGGCCCGCAGCCCGCCCAGTTCCTCGCCGCCGCCTGCGCGTCCGGGGCCGCCGTGCTTCAGCTGAGGCAAGGGCGAACCGTGCCCAGTGGATTCTTTGGCGTCGTCGCGATTCAGCACCAGAATGCGCCCGTGTGCCGAGGCCATCCCAAAAAACAGGTCGCGGGCCTCGTCGCGGTCATGCGTCACGATGCTGCCTGCCAGACTGCCGCGCCCCATGCGGGCCAGTTCGGCGGCCATCTCGGTTCCGGTGTAGGGCATCAGCGTTGCCACCGGGCCGAAGGCTTCCAACTCGTGCGCGGCGTGTGCGTTGAGAGGATCGCGGGCCAGCAACAACGCTGGGGCCATGAATGCGCCCGCTTCCCAGTCGCCGCCCAACAGCTCCGGTTGCACCTGACTACCAATCAGCACCTCGGCTTCGGCACTCAGCCGCGCCAGCACGTCCGCCACATCATCTCGCTGCGAGGCTCCGACCAGTGGCCCCATCCGCACATCCTCGCGCGAGGGGTCGCCCATCGTCATTCCGCTGAGGCGTTCGCGGATCGCCGCTGTCACGTCTTCCACCCGGTTTTCGGGCACAATCACGCGGCGAATGGCGGTGCATTTCTGGCCCGCCTTGGAGGTCATTTCGTGTACCACTTCGCGCACGAACAGGCCAAATTCCGGCGCGTCGGGCGTCACCGTTTCGCCCAGGACAATGCAGTTCAGGCTATCGGCCTCGGTATTGAAGGGCACGCCGCGCCGCACGATGTTCGGGTGGATTTTTAGTTTACTGGCCGTGGCCGCCGACCCGGTGAAGGTCACCGTGTCCTGTTCTTCCAGATGGTCAAAAATATCGCCCGTAGAGCCGCAGATCAGTTGCAATGCACCTTCGGGCAAAATGCCGGATTCGTGGATGGCCCGCACCACCGCTTCGGTCACATACGACGTTTGAGAGGCGGGTTTGACGATGGCTGGCACGCCCGCGATCAGGTTGGGCGCGATCTTTTCCAGCATGCCCCACACCGGAAAGTTGAAGGCATTGATGTGCAGGGCCACGCCTTCACGCGGCACCATCACATGACGGCCAAAAAACGTGCCTCCCTTGCCCAGCGGGTTCACGTCGTCCTCTACAAAAAACTTCTGGTCGGGCAGTTCGCGCCGTGCCATGCTGGAATAACTGAACAGAGTGCCGATGCCGCCGTCGATGTCCACCAGATTGTCGCGGCGGGTGGCTCCGGTCAGGTGCGACAGGGCGTTGAATTCGGCCTTGCGCTCGTTGAGGTACACGGCGAGTGCCCGCAGCATCCGCGCCCGCTCATGAAAGGTCGTGCGGCGCAGAGTACGTCCGCCAATGGTGCGCCCGTAGTACAGGGCAGCGCCGAAATCTACGCCCTCAGACGACACGTAGGCCACAGGCCGCCCATAAGAAGCGTCGCGGATTTCCTGCCCGCCGCTGGCTGCGTGCCACTGCCCGGAGATGAACGAGCCGACTTGGATTGGTCTAACAACGGTGGTCATAGCTACTCCTCTTGACAAGATGCTGGGCTGTAAGTCATGGGGTTTTTCCTGCCCTTTGGCCCATGACCTCCAGCCCTGTGGTTTTAAACCGACTTCATCCCCTCGAACGGCTCTCTGCACGCCTGACACACATACATTCTCTTGCACAGGGCCGAACCGAATGAGGCAGTCATGCGCGTGTCGAAGGAGCCGCAGCGGGGGCAGCGCACAGCTTCCGGCTCCAGCGTCATAAACAGGCTGGACTCACCGTTGGGCGCGGGCGGCGCGATACCGTAGGTTTCCAGCTTGGCGCGGGCTTCAGGCGTAATGTCGTCGGTTGTCCACGGCGGGCTGAACACGTTTTCCACCGTCACAGCGTTGGCCCCGGCAGCGGCCAGAGCGTCGGTGATGCTCTGCCGGATCACATGTAGGGCAGGGCAGCCGGAAAAGGTAGGCGTAAAGCGCACGCGGACGCCATTTTTTCCAATGTCTACGCCGCGCACCATCCCCATTTCTACGATATTCACCACCGGGATTTCGGGATCAGCCACGCCGCGTAGGGCGTCCCAGTAGGTTTGAGTCAGCTGGGCGGTCATCACCATACCTGAGATTCAGGGAATTCTCGCGCCACACGCTGAAAATCGGCCAGTAGCGGCGCGAGGTGTTCGGTGTGTTGGTGGCGGCTGTAGGGCAGGGGAGAGCTGGGCGGAATGCTGAGGCCCACGCCTTCCAAATGTCCGCGCACCAGCCCCAGCCAGCGGGTTTTTAGGGCGGCTACATCGGGCAGGAAGCCAGCAGCTAGCGCGTCGGCTTCGGCAGGCAGCGGGTCAAACAGGGCCAAAGCGTAGGGCCAAATCTGGGTTAAAGCGTCCTGCGTGCGCCGCGTGCTCTCCGGCGTGCCCAGCGCGAGGCGTTCCACCCACAGCGCCGTGTGTTGCAAGTGAAATTTCTCTTCCCGCAGGGCTTGGGCGGCGGCCTCGGCCAGCGGCACATACGGACTCTGGCGGGCCGAATCCAGCCACAGCACTTCCCAGGCATCAAAGAGGTACTGGCGAACCATCGTCACGGCCCAGTCGCCTTTGGGCAGCTCGGTCAGCGGGGCATTGCGGAACTCGGCAGGATCACGGTGATAGGCCAGGGCGTCGGCGTTGCTGCCGTCCAGCGTGGCCCGCAGCCCCAGCCACAGCGTCGCGTGACCCAGTTCATCCTGTGCAATGTTCGCCAGTGCAATGTCTTCTTCCAGCAGCGGCGCGTGCCCCGTCCACTCGGCTACCCGGTGCGACAGCGTGATTTCGTCGTCAGCCAGCGCGGTGAAGCGGGCGATCAGGGCTGTTCTGACTGCATCGGATAGAGGCAATGTTGCTTGAGTCAGGGCTGTCTCAGTCATGGTCGCCACCCCGAATGGCCCTATTATGAGCGCTGGCATGTTGGCCCACCACGCCGTAACTGCTCTGCTGTTTGTAGGTTTTGTCTTTGGCAGGCGCAAACCAGCTCTCTACCGTGTCTGCGCTGTCCACGCTGCGAACCAGCGCCGATTCAGGCACCAGCCACCACACCAGCAACTCATTGCCGTACTGGGCACGAGCGGCGTCCAGCGCGGCTTGCGGGTTGCCTGCCTCTAACGTACCCAGGTGGTCGCCCAGCACCATAGAGCGGCGGTTGGTTTTCTTGCCGAATACGTGAAAAGTTCCGCCTTCCCCAGCTTCTACGCCCTTTCCAGCATCCAGCTCCTGCTTGGTTAGCGCGAAAATATGATCGGCGCGGGCCACCCACAGGCTCACGGCCGCCGGACGCCGTGCAAACACGCTGCGGGCTGTGAATAAGGCGTGCTGGCCGTCGCCCGCGTGGACGCTTCCCACCGCCTGATGCACTTTGCCGGGGCCGTCCTGCTTGAATACTTCCCAGCGGGGGAGTTCGCTCACGCTCGCTTGGCTCCGCTCTCCCGCGCGGCGTAGGCGTCCAGCGCGTCACGCACCCAAGCGCCGTCCGTATGCGCCTGCTGACGTGCGCCCAGCCGCTCTTTGTTCAGACCGCGCTCGCCCTTGACGATGGCCCAGAACTCCGTCCAATCAATCGGGCCGTGCTTCCAGTTGCCCTGCTCGTCCTGATGCATGTTGGCGTCTGGAATGGTCAGACCCGCTTCCAGCAACTCTGGCACATGCTCGTTCATGTACTCCTGCCGAACCTCGTCATTGCTCTTGAGTTTTACACCCCACTTTGCCAGCACGCCACTGTTGGGGCTGTCGGCGTCGTGTGGGCCAAGCATCATCAGGCTGGGCCACCACCAGCGGTTCAGGGCGTCCTGCGCCATTTCGCGCTGCTGAGGCGTGCCCTGTGCGTACAGCACGATCATTTCTTTGCCCTGCTTGTGGTGAAACGTTTCCTCGGAGCAGATTCGCACCATGGCCCGCGAGTACGGCCCGTAGCTGCACCCGGCCAGCATGGTCTGGTTTTTAATCGCCGCACCGTCCACCAGCCAGCCGATCATACCCACGTCGGCCCAGCTGTGCGTGGGATAATTGAAGATGCTGCTGTATTTGGCCTTGCCGCTCAGCAGGGCGTCCACCATGTCCTCGCGGGTCGCGCCCAAGGTTTCGGCAGCGTGGTAGAGGTACTGCCCGTGCCCCGCCTCGTCCTGCACCTTCGCCATTAGAATCAGCTTGCGCTTCAGGCTGGGGGCAAAGCTGATCCACTCGCCTTCCGGCAACATTCCCACGACTTCGCTGTGGGCGTGCTGCGAAATCATGCGGATCAGTTGGCGGCGGTATTCGGCAGGCATCCAGTCGCCGGGTTCAATCTTCTCGCCAGCAGCAATCCGGGCCTCGAAGGCGGCCAACTGTTCGGGCGTTTCTAGAGGCAGGGCAGCAGGAACAGGAACGCTGGCTGGAACGGTGTGGATCTGGGTCATGGGCAAACCTCCGGGCAGGGGAAAGGGCGCTTACTCTGGTGACCTCTATTCTAGCAGATCAGGGCTGCCTAACGTTAGTTAGGTTAAGACTAGGGGCGCCCAACTCCTGTCTCGCCGCCTACCACTGCCAGACGCTTCTCCATCAGCTCGGTTGCAGACCACCGTCTTCCTTCCCACTGACCCCTTACACTCCTCTGATGACTTCTGACCGCCCTTCTGCTCCTCAACGTGCATCCAGTTCACCGGGGCAAAATGGCGTGGTAGGTGCAGAAATCCGCGCGCTATTAACGCTGGCCGCCCCCGTGATCGGCTCGCAATTTGCCACCAACGCCCTCGCTTTGGTCGGTACGGCGGTGGTAGGCCGACTGGGGGCAGCGCAACTGGCGGCGGCGGCCTATGCCAGCGCCAGCTATTACCTCGGATTTATCGTGCTGCTGGGCGTGATGTTGTCCGTGGCCCCGCGTGTGGCGGCGGCAGCGGGGGCAGGGGACCCGGTGGGCATCGCCAAGGCCTTCCGTGGTGGGCTGTGGCTGGCAGGCCTACTCTCGGCGGCGTTTTTGCCGATTGCCTTTCTGGCCGCCTGGGGCCTGGAGCAATTGGCCCCGGCAAGCTTACGCGGCGATCTGGCCGGAGATTATCTGCGTCTATACGCGCTGGGAATGCCTGCAACACTGGTGTTTGCAGCCCTGCGCGGCGGTCTGGAAGGCACAGGAAACGCCCGAATCGTCACGCTGGTGGCGGTGGCAGGCGTGGCGCTGGTGGCCGTCCTCAGTCCCGCTCTGGCGTTTGGCTGGGGGCCGCTGCCTGCACTCCAGCTTCGCGGCGCGGCGCTGGGCAGCGCTATCACGTCTTGGGTGCTGGCCCTCACGCTGTTGCCGCTGGCGCTGCGGCGCTTGCCCCGGCCTGTGCTCCCCGCTGGCGCAATCCGCTCAGAGGTGAGCGCGCTGGCCCGCTTGGGCTGGCCCATCGGCCTGACGTTGGGGGCCGAAGGCGGCCTGTTTTCGGTCACGGCCCTGTTGATGGCCCGCTTTGGCCCTGACGCTCTGGCCGCGCACAATGTGGCGCTTCAGGTCATCACCGCTGTCTTTATGCTGCCGCTGGGCCTGGCAACGGCCACCGGAATCCGCGTGGCCCAGGCGCACGGTGCAGGCCAGGTGGCCGCCGCCCGCCGTTCCGGTCTGGTGGGCGCAGGCGTCGCCATCGCTCTGATGGCCGCATTCAGCCTGGCCTATATCTTCGCCCCGCACCTGTTCATCGGCCTGTTCGTCAATCTGCGCGATCCCACCAACGCCGCGCTGATCGCCTCGGCCAGTGCTTTCCTGCTCATCGCCACCCTGTTTCAGATATTTGATGGCCTACAAGTCACGGCCAATGCCGCCCTGCGCGGCCTGCAAGACACGCGCATTCCGCTGCTGATTTCGTTGGCGGCGTATTGGGTCGTGGGCCTCGGCTTCGGCTCGCTGCTGGCGTTTGGGCTGGGCGCCGGCCCACGCGGCCTGTGGTTTGGCCTCACGGCGGGTCTGATCTTTGCAGCGGTGGCCCTGCTCACACGGTTTTTACACCATACGCGGGCCAACAAGGTCCGTTAACGCTTTTCCCTCTCCCACTCCTGTACCCGCCGCCGCGCCTGTGCCTGTGCTGCGTGCCAAAAGGCCAATTCCAGTTCGGCCAACTGCGATGGCAAGGGGTCTGAGATGCGCGGCTGCGGCTGGCGGTAGTCAGTGGCCTCCAGCCGGGCCAGCAATGAAACGTGGGCCGGGCCAGTTTGCTGAAGCTGCTGGGCCGCGTCCAGCACAGTCTGTTCGGATGCACCAGTAGCCGACAAGACCACCGCCGCATAGTGGCGCGACAACTCTTGCAGGTCGGCCACGCTGGGCG
Source organism: Deinococcus sp. QL22 (assembly GCF_023370075.1). Taxonomy (NCBI): domain Bacteria; kingdom Thermotogati; phylum Deinococcota; class Deinococci; order Deinococcales; family Deinococcaceae; genus Deinococcus; species Deinococcus sp. QL22. The sequence continues at coordinate 198,277 of NZ_CP097154.1, read as the reverse complement.
CGTAGACCCAAGGCCCGTATTCGCCCAGCAGCACCAGGAATCCAGTCCACTCCCGGCCCATAATTTCGGTCAGCACAGCGGTCAGGGTCTCCCGCCGCGTGCCGGAGGCTCCCGGCGGCAACCAAGGACGCACGCGGCTCAGGTCGGCCAAAATGTGAGGTTCACGGGCCAGTGGTCCGGCCCACCGCTCTGCATCCGAGGGTGAGGACACGTCGTTCAGTTCCACGACATGTGCCAGCCGAGCGCGGGCTGCAGGCGCCAGGCGAACTTGGCGCGGCGCCGCTACACCTAGACTTGCCCAAAGTTGCAAAGAATCAGGGTCAGGAAAAGCCACGCCTCTATTGTGCCGGGTCAAGCCAAGCGGGTGCATCTGCCGATTTCGGTCTATACCATCAAAATCTCTGTGCCGAAAGCAAAATGAAACCTACCCTATCTCTTTTTTCGTAACTACCGGAGACCGGCAGTCCGGAAAGACAAACTGCGAAATCACAGAGAAAGGGCCACAGAAATCAAAATACTTGCTATTTAGTAACATTGTTGGACTTCTTTCCAAGTTTTCATTTCCCTGCATTGCAATTTTGACTGTTGACGACTTCTTCATCTTGTCGTAAGCTCTGAAAGTATCGAAATTCAGAGACCGGTGACAGTACCGGAGGAGGTGAGGCGTGATACAGGCGCGTCGGGGCGAAATTTTGTCGTTGGTGCATCAGCATGGAGAGTTGCCGGTTTCGGAACTTTCAAAACTGCTGGGGGTGTCTGAGGTGACGGTGCGCAGCGACCTGCAAGTGCTGGCCGGAGCAGGACAACTGCGCCGCACGCGAGGTGGGGCCAGATTGCCGCTCGACGTGCGCGGTGAAGCTCCCCTCGAAGAAACCCGCCATCGCCACGCCGACGCCAAACGCCGTATAGGTCGGGCTGCCGCCGCGATGGTGCAAGACGATGAAACCGTGTTTTTGGATGTGGGCAGTAGTACCACCGAAGTCGCCCGTTCTCTGTCGCCCATGCTCCGCAACGTTACCGTCGTTACGCCGGGGCTCAATATCGCGCTGGAACTCGAACGCCTGCCCAACCTGCGTGTGATCGTCACGGGCGGCACGCTGCGGGCCTTGCAGCACAGCCTCGTCAGCCCTTATGCCCTGGAAGTCCTGCGCCACATTCATGCCGATCGGCTGTTTTTGGGTTGCAACGGGGTAGACGCCGTACAGGGCATCACCAACGCCAACCACGAAGAAGCCGAAGTGAAGCGGGCAATGGTGGCCCAGTCGCGTCTGGTGGTGGTGGTGGCCGATCCCAGCAAACTCGGCGTGGTCAGCCGGGCGCACATCGCCCCAGCCAGCCGTGTGACGACCCTGATTACTGCCCGCCACGCCACCGGGCCGCCAGCCGATCTGTTGGCCCTGATTTCCGACGTTCAAATTGTCTGAGGGGCTAAGGGTCTAGGGTGTTGGGGCGATTGAAATGCTGTGTTTCCTGCCATTTCCAAAAACCTTGCCGTAAGCATCTGTTCTTAGTCCCTTAGACGCCGTAAACCGCAATCGCACCTTTAACCCCGCACTATCCCCAGCCCTCGGAGGCCGTATGAAGAAACCGCAATTGAAGATCGCCCTGCTCTCCTTGTCCGCTCTCCTCTTTGCCGGAAGTGCCCTCGCTGCCGACCCCGCCTTCCCTAAAGCGCCTGCTGGCAAGGTCACGCTGGAAGTCTGGTCTTGGGTTCCTGGCCTCGATAAAACGGTGGCGGCCTTTGAGAAGGCCTACCCCAACATCGACGTGAAGGTGACCAACCTCGGCGGCGGCCCCCAGACCTACACCAAGCTGCTGACCACCCTGAAGGCCGGAACGGGCGCGCCCGACGTGGCACAGGTGGAATACGGCTTCGTGCCCTCGTTTGTGGATACGGGCGGGCTGGCCGACCTGAGCACCCTCGGAGCCAACAACTACAAGAAGTACTTCGTGCCCTGGACGTGGGGACAGGTCAGCCCCGACGGAAAAGCCGTGTTCGCCATTCCGCAGGACACTGGCCCCTTTGCCATGGTGTACCGCGACGACGTGATGAAGAAGTACGGTATCGCCGCGCCCAAAACTTGGGCCGAGTACGAGAAAGCTGCCGCCACCATGTACACCAAGAGCGGCGGCAAGGTCAAGATGGGCAACTTCTACACTACCTTCGCCCCCTGGTTCATGGCATTGGCCTGGGCCGACGGCGCACAGTTCTTCAAGCGTGACGGCGACAGCTGGGTTCAGACTCTGAACAACCCCAGCGCCAAAAAAGTGCTGAACTACTGGCACGGCATGATCAAGAAAGGCCACGTGGGAACGTTGCAGGCCTTCACCGCCGACTACTGGAACGCTGCCGGAGCCGGGCAGGTCGCTTCTAACTTTGAAGCAGCGTGGGGGCCAGGTGGCTACGCAGGCAGCATGGGAACCAAGAGCGCGGGCCAGTGGCGCGCCGCCAACATCCCGCAGTGGACGGCCAGCAACACCGTCCGCAGCGGCAACTGGGGCGGAAGCTCCAGCGTGGTCACCGCCCAGAGCAAGAACAAGGAGGCCGCCCTGCTGTTTAGCCTCTGGCTGAACCTCTCGGAAAGCGCCATCAGCCAGAACTGGACGAACGGGGGCCTGTTCCCCGCCAGCGACGCGGGTCTCGACCTCGCCATCCTGAAGGACAAGACCAAAAACCCCAGCAAGTTCTTCGGCGGGCAGGACATCAGCAGCGTGTACGCCCGCGCCAGCCGTGGTGTGAACGTGAACTTCCAGTGGGCACCCTGGTTCCCCTTTGCCAACGACAACTTCAATAAGCAAATGGACTTGATGATCAAGGGCCGCCTGACGCCCAACCAGGCCCTCGACGCCTGGCAGCGCGAAACGCTGGCCGAAGCCAAGAAGCAGGGCTATACCGTTCGCTAAACGCGGCCCAGTCGGGGTTGACTAGGCTTGAAGCGCAGAAGTCAGGGCGCAGAGTTTAGGACACGTCAGTAGAGCGGGGCCGGACAGCTACACAGGTCTGGCCCCGCCCCCATGCAGAGCATCAAGGAGCGAGAAATGCCGCCCAGTTCAAGAATGCCCCGTTCAACAGTGCTCAGGTCAAGAAGGTCGTCGCCTAGTTTTGCCGACACCGGACGCCACCCGTGAAACCCAACCGCGGCACACCGTGGATGTTCCTGTCGCCGTTTTTAGTGTTGTTCGCCCTGTTCTACATTGCCCCGGTGCTGTACGCCGGATACCTCAGCCTGTTCATCAAAAAGCGGGCGGGTTTCGGCGCGGCGCAGGAAGTGTTTGGGGGCTTCACCAACTATGTCCGGGCCTTTCAGGACACCGAATTTTTGACCAGCCTGCTGAATATCCTGAAATTCGGCGTGATTCAAATTCCGATCATGATGCTGGTGGCTACGGCCCTCGCCCTCGTACTGGACGCTTCCAAAAACCGCTTGCAGGGCTTTTTCCGCACCGCCTTCTACCTGCCTTACACCATTCCCAGCGTTATTGCGGGCTTGCTGTGGGGCTATTTGTATTCCCGGAACCTCTCGCCCTTCAACCAGATTTCCACTGAACTCGGTGGCGGGCGCGTGGACTTTTTGGGCAGCGACATCGTGCTGTGGAGCATCGCCAATATCGTGACGTGGACGTGGACGGGCTACAACATGATCACGCTGTATGCCGCGCTGCAAAACATTCCCACCGACCTGTACGAGGCGGCCCGCATAGACGGCGCAAGCCCCTGGCAACTGATCCGCGACATCAAATTGCCGCTGTTGAGGCCCAGTCTGCTGCTCGTGCTGATCTTTTCCATCATCGGCACCATGCAGATTTTTGCCGAACCGTTCGTGCTGCGGCCCCTCGGCTACGTGCCCGACAACATCACACCCAATACCTACCTGTATCTGGTCGCCAGCCGTGACGGAAACTTCAGTTACGCCGCCACGCTCGCCATCCTGCTGGCCGTGTTCACCTTCCTGATGAGTGCCGTCTTTCTCAGATTTACCCGGCGGGGAGGCGACCTGTAATGTTACGCAAAGAAAAATTCACGCCTCTGCAAATCCTGGCCCTGACGTTGTTCGCCATTTACGCCCTGCTGCCGCTGTGGTGGGTCATCGTGACCATCTTCAAGGACAACGGGCAACTGTTTTCCACTTTCGGGCTGTGGTTCGGAGACAAGTCCCATTTGGCCGAGAACCTGAACACGCTGTTTACCCGCCAGGACGGTATTTTTACCCGGTGGGCCGTGAACAGCATCGTATACGCCGGGGCGACGGCCATCGGCAGCGTCATCGTGAGTGCTATGGCCGGATACGCTTTTTCGGCCTACGACTTTAAGGGCAAAGACGCCCTGTTCGGCCTGATTCTGGCGACCATCATGGTGCCCAGTACCGCGTTGGTGTTGCCCCTGTTCCTGATGATGCAGAAGATGGGCCTGCTGAACACCTACTGGGCCGTGATTCTGCCCGGTCTGGTCAACCCGTTCGGCCTGTACCTGATGCGCCTGTTCTGGGACGCGGGCTTTCCCAAAGACCTGATGGAAGCTGCCCGCATAGACGGCGCGGGCGAGTGGACGATTTTTCAGCGCCTCGGCCTTCCGCTGGTGCGCGGCGGCCTGGTCACGGTGGGCCTGTTTGCCTTTGTGGCGGCCTGGAACAACTTCTTCTTGCCACTGGTGGCCGTCAGCCGCGAAGACCTGTTTCCACTCACGCTGGGGCTGAGCGTCTGGAACCAGACCAGTTCCAGTAGCGGGCAAGAGCCGATTTATACCGTGATCGTGCTGGGCAGCCTGATCTCGATTTTGCCGCTGGTGCTGGCGTTCCTGACGCTGGGCCGTTACTGGCAGGGTGGGCTGGCCAACGGCGCGGTGAAGGGGTAAGCAACTGTAGTTGAGCCGTGGCCTGGAGCGCTTAGGCTCTGGGCCGTGAGCCACCACCCCCACCAGATCACACCTCCATTCCCATGATCCACCACCCACAATCCACCCCCCCATTCTCAAGGAATCACCCATGACCCAACCTGAATCCGGCTCGGCCCCACACCTTCTTTTGGCGACTTGCGATTACCCGGAGCATGTGCCGCGTGACCGCTGGGAGCCGTATGCACGCCAGCAACGCGAATTGGGCCTGCGCTTCGTGCGAATCGCGGAATTTGCTTGGAGCCGCATGGAACCGCAGCCGGAGCAGTACGACTGGACGTGGTTGGATGAGGCCATCGCCGCCTACGCCGCAGAAGGCCTGGGCGTGGTGCTGTGTACGCCCACCGCCACGCCCCCCGCCTGGCTGATCCGCGCTCACCCGGAGATTTTGCCCTTTGACGAACAGGGCCGCGTGCGTGAATTTGGCTCGCGTCGCCACTACGATTTTGCGTCGCCCGTGTACCGCCAGCATTCCCAGCGCATTACGCGGGCGATGGCCGAACGCTATGGGCAGCACCCAGCGGTGGTGGGCTGGCAAACCGACAATGAATTTGCCTGCCACGACACGGGCCGCAGCTATGGCGGGGCCAGTGCCGCCGCCTTTCCCGGCTGGCTGGAGCGCAAATACGGCACGTTGGACGCGCTCAATGGGGCGTGGGGCAACGTGTTCTGGAGCATGGAATATACGGACTGGGCGCAGATTCGGCCCCCTAACCTCACCGTCACGGAACTGAACCCCAGCCACGTCGTCGATTTCTACCGCTTTGCCTCCGACATGGTGGCCGAGTTTCAGGCCGAGCAGGTCGCCATCCTGCGTGAACTCTCGCCGGGCCGCTTCGTCACGCACAATTTCATGATTTTTGAGAAGGGCTTTGACCATTACGCGGTGGCAAAGGGGCTGGATTTTGTGACCTGGGACAATTACCCCACCGGCATGCTGGAATTCTTCGCGCCGCCCGGATTCGACGGCCACAAGGTGACGTATGCCCGCACCGGCCACCCGGATCTGATCGGGTTCAATCACGATCTGTACCGGGGAATGCTGCGGGGGAGTGTAGAACGTGGAGCGTGGGAAGTAGGCAAAGATGTGTTTGAATCTTCGCCCCCTAATCCACCCCCCACCCCCCACGATCCCGGTTTCTGGGTGATGGAGCAGCAATGCGGCCAGGTCAACTGGGCACCCCATAACCCCTTGCCAGCCGACGGCGCGGTGCAGTTGTGGACGGCTCAGGCGTGGGCGCACGGGGCCGATGTCGTTTCTTATTTCCGGTGGCGGGCCGCAACCATGGCGCAGGAAGTCATGCATTCCGGCCTGCTGCGGCACGATGAAACCCCGGATCGCGGGTCTGCCGAAGTGGGCGCACTGGTAGACGCGGGCCTGAACCGGTTTCCGCTGGGGCCGGTGCCTGCGCGGGTCGCCCTGCTGCACGATTACGACAGCTTGTGGTTCTACGACCAGCAAAAACACAGCGCCAGCCTGAATTATTGGGCGCAGGTGATGGCCTATTACTCGGCGCTGCGTTCGTTGGGCGTGGATGTGGACGTGATCAGCGCCGACGCCGACCTGACCGGATACGCGCTGGTGGTGGCCCCGGCGATTACGCTGGTGGACACTGATCGGGCCGCCCGCTGGACTGCGGCGGTGCACAGGGGCGTGCATCTGTTGTGTGGGCCACGAACCGCCTTCCGCACTCCCGGCGGCGAAACGTGGGCCGAGGGGCAGTTTGGGCCGCTGACCGCGCTGGTGGGGGCCAAGTTGGGCCAATACGATTCCATGCGTCCCGGCCTGTCTCAGGGGATCAGGGATGCACAGGGCCAACTGTTCGAGGCTCAGTATTGGGCCGAAAGCTACCGTCTCAGCGCCCCCGATGCGGGAGAGAACAACGCGGCTGAGGCGCTGTACCACTACGCGGGCGGCCCGCTGGACGGCCAGGCCGCCGTAATCCGCCGCACTGCTGGGCAGGGTGAGGTCACTGTTATTGGCGCACACGGCCCCGACCTGATCCGCACCGTGTTGGAAGACGTGCTGGCGGGCCTGAACGTGCCCACCACCCGCCTGCCTGATGGCGTCAGGTTCAGCCGACGCGCAGGCCAGACGCTGGTGCAAAACTGGTTGCCTACGCCGGTGGAGTGGCGGGGCAAAACGCTCGCGCCTGTGAGTTTCGAAATTGTTGGCTTGACGGAATCAGTACAGGGAGAGCAGTGATGTCTGAACAAGAACATAACGTTGGCGAGTGGGTGCTGGACGTTCGCCCCGAAGAAATTCGCGCGCTGGTCAGCGGATTCCAGTCGTGGAGCGAGGCCGAGCTGCGCCCCCTGACTGACCTTCAGGCAGTGCCCGTGATGAAATGGCGGCACGAGCAGGGCCACGATCCGGCCTTTTTGCCCAGTGGAGAAGCGGGCGTGTGGCGCAGTCATACTGTGCTGGCGCTGGTGCGGCCAGATGGCGGCGGCTGGGTAGGCTGTGCCCTGGACGCCACCCACACCTTTACCCACTGGGAAGCCCGCGTGGATCAGGGGGCAAACGGCCAGCAGGTGCGCGTGACCTGCACCGGAGAAGGCCCCGCCGTAGAAGTCGTGTGGCAAGACACCGCCGACGTGATCGGCACGGTGGAAACCCTGTCGGCACAACTGGGCAGTAACATGAACGCCCTCACGCCGCCGCCGCTGCGGGTCTGGTGCAGTTGGTACAGCTATTACCGGGGCGTGACGCTGGAGAATATGCTCGAAAATGCGCGGCTGGCCCGCCAGCACAGCCTGCCCTTCGATGTCTTCCAACTCGACGACGGTTTTCAGGCCGATCTGGGCGACTGGTTCGAGCCTTCAAGTCACTTTGGTGGACATGCCAAAGAGCTTCCTGCTCGCCTTCAACAACTTGGGTTCACGCCCGGCATCTGGCTGGCCCCCTTCCTCGCCTCGCCCACTTCAAGGCTGTTCCGCGACCACCCCGACTGGATGCTGCGCGGCGAAGACGGCCTGCCGTTGCCCGTCGGCCACAACTGGGGCGGTGCGTACTACACGTTGGACACGACTCATCCCGAAGTGTTGGCTTGGCTGCGCGAGTTGTCGGCCACCGTGCGCGGCTGGGGCTACACCTACCTGAAACTTGATTTCCTCTACGGTGCGGCGCTTCCCGGCGTGCGGCACGACCCCAGCGTTGGGCGGGCGCAGGCCTACCGCAACGCCATGCAGGCCCTGCGCGACGGCGCACCCGACGCCTTTATTTTGGCGTGTGGCGCACCGTTGGCGGGCAGCATCGGCCTCGTGGACGCCATGCGAACTGGCCCTGACGTGGCCCCCTACTGGGATGAAGAATCGCGCCGGGTCTGGCTGGGCGACGCCACCGGCCCCAGCGCCCGCAACGCGCTGCACACGGCCCTCAGCCGCTGGTATCAGCACTCCTGGTATCAACCCGACCCCGATGTGGCGATTGTGCGCCGCGAACTGAGTCTGCTGAACCACCATGAGCGTGAGGCTGTTGCCGGAATGCTAGACATCATCGGCGGTCTGCGGGCCAGCAGCGACCCGATTTTTATGCTGGACGAAGACGGCCTGAACCTGTTGCGCCGCTGCCTGACGCTCAGTACGCCAGATCGTCCTACCACACTGACCCAGAGCTTCGGGGGGGCGGTCACTCATTTTTCCAGAGGAATGTTTAACTTGACTGACCAATCTGTGACAAGTCTTCCCGCACACGCCTATCTTGAGCAGCGTTTATGACTGACTCTCTGTCCAGCCTGCCTGTGCCCGGCCAGCCGCCCGCCACCTTTCAGGCCGATTTCACCAAGCCCGATGGCCGTGCCCTGACGCTGTACGGCCTGCAACCCATCGAGGTAGAGGGCGAACTCCCCAACATCGGCGACCCCGTGGACGCCCGCCCGGTGCTGCGCTGGCACCCGCTGCGCTCGGAATGGGTGATGTACGCCGCGCACCGCCTGAACCGCACCTTTTTGCCGCCGCCAGACTACAACCCGCTGGCCCCCTCCCGCGTGGGCGGCCACCCCACCGAACTGCCGGGCGGCAACTACGATCTGGCCGTGTTCGACAACCGCTTTCCCAGCCTCACGCTGGACGCGCCCACGCCGCACAACCCGCTGGAACGCGCTGGCGTGGGCAAATGCGAGGTCGTGGTGTTCAGCCAGAACGCCGATGGCCGCCTGTCCGACCTGAGCGACGACCAGATGGCCCTCCTGATAGACGTGTGGGCAGACCGTACCACCCGCCTGGCCGCCACCGGCAAGATTCGCAGCGTACTGGCCTTCGAAAACCGGGGCGTGGAAGTGGGCGTGACCCTGCACCATCCTCACGGTCAGATCTACGCCTACGATCACATCCCGCCCGTGCAGGAGCGCATGGTGGCGGGGGCGGAAGCTCACCGCGCCCAGTCGGGTCAGGCCTGGATTACCGATTTCGTGGCCTCCGAGCGCGAAGCCGCCGTGCGCGTGGTTCACGACGGGGGCCGCGCCATCAGCATTGTGCCGCCGTTTGCCCGGTACACCTACGAAACGTGGGTCATGCCCACCCGCGCCGCCTCGCTGCTGTCGGAACTCGATCCCGCCGAGCGCCGCGCCCTGGCCGTGACCCTCAAGGATACGTTGCTGCGCCTAGACGCTCTGTTCGGCGTGCGGATGCCCTATCTGATGACGGTGCATCAAGCTCCAGTCGACGCGCCTCACCCCGACTTCCCGCTACACATCGAGATTTACCCCTACCTGCGTGCGCCGGGCCGCATGAAATTCCTGGCCGGAACCGAGCAGGGCGCAGGCGAATTTGCCAACGACAAGTTCCCCGAAGCGGCGGCGGAAGAATTGCGCGGAGTGACGCTATGACCGCCTCTGCTAAGACCTTTGCCGACCTGTACGGCAGTGCCCCCGAAGTCACGGCTTCGGCACCGGGCCGCGTGAATCTGTTGGGCGAACATACCGATTATCAGGGCGGATTCGTGCTGCCTACCGCCATTCCCCAGCAGGCCACCGTGTCGCTGGGGCGCAACGGCAGCGCCCAGCACGTCATCTACAGCGCCAATCTGGATCAGACCATCACCGTGCCTGTAGGAGAAGTTGGTACCGATTTTGCGCCCTACATCACGGGCTGCCTGAACCTCAGCGGCGTCACCGAGGGCATGAACGTTCATATTCACAGCGATGTGCCCAGCGGCGGCCTCAGCAGCAGCGCGGCGCTAGAAGTGTCCACCTTGCGTGCCCTGCGCGAGTTGCTGAACCTTGACCTGAACGACGTGGAATTGGCCCTGCGCGGCGTGAAGGTGGAGCATGAATTCGTGGGCGTGCTGTGCGGCGTGATGGATCAGATGGCGAGCAGCATCGCCAACACGCGCACCATGCTGCTGATCGACACTCGCTCGCTGGAATACCGTGCCGTGGCGTTTCCGGAAGGGGCAGAGGTACTGGTCATCGATTCCGGCGTGCCCCGCCGCCTGGCCGAGAGCGGGTACAACGAACGCCGTGCACAGGTGGAGGAGGCCAGCCGCCTGCTGGGTGTGCCCCAGTTGCGCGACGTGACCGACCTGCAAAGCCTCGAAACCTTACCCGACCTGCTGCGAATCCGGGCGCGGCACGTGGTCAGCGAAAACGCCCGCGTTCAGGCCGCCCTGCTGCCCACCACCGACGCGGTGGCGTTCGGCCAACTCATGAATGCCTCGCACGCCAGTTTGCGCGACGATTACGCCGTGTCCCTGCCCCGTGTGGATACGCTGGTGGCCCTGCTACAAGCCGACCCAGACGTGTTCGGCGCACGCATGACTGGCGCTGGCTTTGGCGGCGCAGTGGTGGCCCTCGCCCGCGAAGGTCTGGCCGTGCAAGTCGCAGAGCGCGTGCTGGCCGAGTACGGACCGGAAGGTCAGCGGGTGGTTCCCTGAACGCTGGCCCCTAAGCCATTCTTCACATTATTCGGGTTGACTTCACGTTCGGGGTTAGCCCGTTTTGTTTCTCCTACCCTTCAAGTATGAGTTCCCCGATTCTGGATCTGGCAGGCGTCACCCTGGAGGTCAATCATCTGCCGCGTGGCGTGCGCTTTTATGGGCAAGTGCTGGGGCTGCGGCTCCTGCACCACGATGAGGAACAGGGCGTAGCGGAATTTGAGGTCAATCTGCATCAAACGCTGACGCTCTGGAAACCGATCACGCGGCAGGTCAATTCGCCCCGGCTGGCCCCCCTGCGGGCACGCGGCGCGTCGCATCTGCACTATGCCTTCCAGATTCTGCCTGAATCCCTTGAAGACTGCAAAACCCTGCTGGACGCACAGGGGCTGGAATGGACAGAGATCAATCTGGGCACCGAAGACCGCCCCGATTGGACACTATATTTCTACGATCCATTCGGGCACGGCCTGGAGTTACGCGGCGTAGATCTGAACGATGAGCGGCGGCCTCACTTTTTGCCGAAACCGATAGAACGCCCTACCCACGCGCTCCCCGTCTTTGGCCTGCGCGAGATAGCACTCGGCTTTGGCGACTATCCGGCCATGCTGGAGCGTCTGCCCCGTGCCTACGGATTCGCCTTTGCCAAGGAGCAGGATGACCGCAACTTCGCGCAATTCACGCTGGGGCCGGAAGCTGAGGAAGACGGCAACGGCACACCCCGGCGTTGGCTGTATACCTGGGATCCGCAGGTGGGATTGGCCGACATGCTGGGCGGCGATCATGTCCACGCCCGCTTTTACGCCGATGTAGATGCGGTGGCCGAATTGGTGAAGGCGGCGGGTTTGCCCTACATTCAGGACAAAGAGGGGCTGGCGGTGCGCGACCCGGAAGGCCATGTTTTCGAGTTTGTGGCAGCGAAGTAAGGTCAGGTCTATTGCCCTACCCAGCCAACAATAAAAGCAGAGGCGACCAACTTGGCTCGCCTCTTTCTTTACTCTTTCTGGCTCAGGCTTTCCCGGCGAGCTGTCCCCAGGGGTCAAGCACCACCTTGATACAACCGTCGTGCTTCTCGCGGAAGGTTTTGTACAGCTCCGGCGCTTCGTCCAGCGTGGCGCGGTGGGTAATCACGAAGCTGGGATCTATGTCGCCCTTTTCGATGTGCGCCAGCAGCGGCCTGACGTAGCGGTGCGTATGCGTCTGGCCCATGCGGAACACCAACCCCTTGGCAAACGCCGCGCCCATCGGCATTTTGTCGACCAGCCCGCCGTACACACCCGGCATACTCACGGTGCCGCCTTTGGCGCAACTCAGAATCGCCCAGCGCAGCGCCGTAATCCGGTCAAAATTTAGCCGCATTTTTTGCTTGGCAGTGTCCATCAGCGCGCCGGGGCCGTGTCCGTGCGCCTCCAGACCTACCGCGTCGATCACGTGGTCGGGGCCGCGCCCACCAGTTGCTTCGCGCAGGGCAATCAGCACATCGGTCTGCTCATAGTTGATGGTCTCTATGCCTGCGGCTTCGGCCATTTTCAGGCGCTCCGGCACGCGGTCTACGATGATCACCTTGGCGGCCCCCAACATCTGGGCACTGCGGGCGGCAAATTGTCCCACTGGCCCGGCCCCGAACACGGCCACCACGTCGCGCCCCTTCACGATCTGGCAGTTCTCGGCAGCCTGATACCCGGTGGGGAAAATATCGGTCAGGAACAACACCTGATCGTCGCGGAGGTTGGATTCTATTTTGAAGCCGCCCACGTCGGCAAACGGCACGCGCACGTACTGGGCTTGGCCGCCCGCATAACCGCCGTAAATGTGTGAGTACCCGAAAAGTCCGCCACCGCTGACTGCGCCGTAGAGGGCTTCGGCCATCCGGTGATTGGGGTTGGTGTTGTCGCAGGCGCTGTAATTGCCCCGCGTGCAGTGGTCGCACAGGCCGCAGGCAATGTTGAAGGGCACGATCACGCGGTCACCCACCTTCAGGCGCTTCACGTCCTTACCCACTTCCACCACTTCGCCCATGAACTCATGGCCCATGATGTCGCCCTTTTCCATGCTGGGAATGTAGCCGTCCAGCAGGTGCAGATCGGAGCCGCAGATGGCGGTAGAAGTGATTTTGACGATGGCGTCGCTGGGGAGCAGCAGCGTCGGGTCAGGCACGGTTTCGATGCCTACTTTGTTGGTGCCCTGCCAGATCAGCGCTTTCATTGATTGTCCCCCTGTGCCTGTTTGCCTGCCTGCATCTGCTCTCCTTTTCCGGCCAATTTTTTGGCCTCGCTCGCTGCCCGTCCGCTGGTCTGTCCTTCGGTGGTGGGTGCAAATCCCAATTCCTGCTCCCGCTTAAAGCGCATCAGATCGTCACGAAGTTGCTGTGAGGGTTCCTGCCCGGCAATCCGGGCTACCACTGCGCCCGCCGTGCCGCCCGGAGGCTTGTAGCGCAGGCGCACGATCACTTCTGTGCCGCGTTTGCCGGGAGCTGTGCGAAAAATGACTTCCCCGCTGTTCTCTATGCTTGCACCGGGTAACGACTGCCAGGCGATTCGCTGGCCCGGTTCATCCGCCGTAATTTCGGCGTCCCAACCCACCGTCCCCACCGGAGCCTTCACCGTCCAATGAGAACGTTTTTCGTCCAACACGCGCACTTCCTGAAGGTGAGTCATCAGTTGCGGCAGGTTTTCCAACTTGCGCCAGATGGCGTACAGCGCGTCGGCGGGCTTGGCAATGGTCACGGCGTCGCTGACCAGGGTTTCGCCCGTGTCGGGGTCTTGCTGAATTTTGAGGGCCGTTGCCAGTGGGTTTTTCCCCTGCGCCGCCACGATGGTCAGGCCAATGCCCGCGCCCATGAGTGCGATGCGTGCAAATGGATGCCCGCGCAGGCCCAGCGCTGCGAGGCTGGCGCCGGCCACTGCCACCACGCCGCGCTCCAGCAGGCCCATGCTCGCGCCTGTGGTGGACGCCTGCGGTTCCAGCGGCCCGTCAAACGAGGTTGCGCTGCCAAATGCTGCTGGTCTCTGCCCATTCGTGTTGGCACGCTGCTGGTCAGAAGACATGGCCCATTCCCTTGTATTCAGGTTGCATTCCCCACTTTGGCGGCCTCTCAACTGGTGATTCGGCGGCTTGGCTTACTCTGTGGATGGATTCTGAAGGAAGCGCAAAACGAGTCTAAACGCGGCAGGACGATAGAAAGACGCTAGGAACTATTGATCTGGTTGCGGTTGATCTGATGAGAGATGTTGATGGAGCGCAGCGGTAAAGCAACAAGGAACGCCCCCCACGCATAAGAGTGGGGGGCGTTCCTTTTGGGGGTTACAGCTCTAGCTCAACTCGGATCAGACGAACTGTCCACCGTGACGCATCACAGCGGCTTCTAGCACGTCGCTGGGGATGTTGTCGTCTACGGCAATAGCGCGGCCACCGCTCTCTACAGTGCTGTTCATGCGCTCGTAGTGGTCGTCGTTCACATCCGACACATGGTGCACGGTGTCTTCGCCGCTGGTGTAACCCACCGACGCGCCACCAACTGCGCCCACGCCCGAGCCGAGTGCTGCCGCGCCCAGAATCACGGGCACAGCGGCCAATCCGCCCGTCAGGGCAACGGCGGCGGCTCCGACAACGGCTCCGGCCACTGCGCCGAGGCCTGTGCCTTTCACTGCGCCTTCGCCGGCTTCATCAGCGTTGCCGCGCAGTTCCACGACTTCGGTGGTGGTCTGGGTGCCGGAGGTCATGCCAGTGCTAGAGCTACGGTTGATGCGCGATTCGCCCATTTCCTCACGGATAACGCCCTGAGAGCGCAGGTCTTGAACGAAGGCGTCGGCCTGGGCCACGGTGGGGAACAAAAGGTGTTTCATGACTTACATTCTGGAAGAGGTTGCCCCAGTCCCCGTGAGAAGGATACCAACACGCGTTACGGTGCCAGCCACACAGCCTTTAGGATGTTGGGGCCGGGGTTGACAGATCCATGTTGTCTGCGCTTAACCACTGCGCCGCGAATTCGTTTGGGGGCAGTGGCTTGGAAAACAGATAGCCCTGCCCCAGCGGACAGCCCAGATGCAGCAGATGGCTACGGTGCAGTTCTGTTTCAATGCCTTCTGCTACTACGTCTGCACCCAGCGCCTGAGCCAGCAGAACCACCGTTTTCACCACGCTGGCGCTCACGGCGTCCTCTCCAAGGTGGGCGATAAAGGCGCGGTCAATCTTTAGAACGTTTACCGGAAAGCGGTGCAAGAAGGCCAAACTCGAATGCCCGGTACCGAAATCGTCAATTTGCACGCGCACACCCAGGGAGCGCAGTCCCGCAAGTGTCCGGGCGGCCTCATCCACATCTTCTACCAAAGCACTCTCGGTAATTTCCAAATTCAGGCGGTGTGCGGGCAACGCGTGAGCCTTCAGCGCCGCCTCGACCCGCTGCACAAACCCTTCTTTCAAAAATTGCCGAGTCGAAACATTGACATTCAGACTCATGGAGACCGGATTCCAGTCGGTGTAAGTAGCACAGGCACAATGCAGCACCCAGTCTCCCAGGTCGGTAATCAGGTCTAATTCTTCGGCCAGCGGAATAAATTCGTCCGGCGGAATCAGGCCCAATTGCGGATGTTGCCAGCGCACCAACGCCTCCGCACTGTGAAGCTGCCCCGAAATCAGGTTCACGATGGGTTGAAAGTGCAGCTGAAGTTGGCCCAAGCGTGCGGCGTGCGGCAAGTCGGCTTCCAGTTGCAACTGCCGCACGGCGCGGGTATGCATGCTGAGGTCAAAGGTCGCCACGGTTTCCCGGCGGTCTCGTTTGGCCCGGTACATGCTCAGATCAGCGTCGCGCAGCACATCGCCCGGTGTGTTGTGGCCCACCCGCCCCGGCGCGATCCCTACACTGACGGCCACACGCAGGGCACGTCCCGCCACCAGGAAAGGCTCAGTCAGCGCCAACTGCAGCCTCGCTGCCGCTCTCTTGGCCTCCGTCAGTCCGCCGTCTTGTGAGCCTGGGTTCTGGCAATCGACGAGCAGCACGGCAAATTCATCGCCGCCCAGCCTTGCCACCAGATCGCCTTGCCGCATGGTGCTTTGGAGGCGGTGAGCGAAGGCCACCAACAGCTCATCGCCGACTGCGTGTCCCAGACTGTCGTTAATAATCTTAAACCGATCCATGTCGAGGTACAGCACGGCGTAAGCGTGTTGACCGGTGCGCTGGGCGGCCCGCAGCACGCTACTCAAGCGCTCGAACAACAGGGCGCGGTTGGGTAGATGGGTCAGGGGGTCATGGGTGGCGGCCCACGCCAACCGGGTTTCGGCTCCGTGGCGTTCCGTAATATCGCGCGAAGACGTCAAAAACTGGCCGGGCTGGGCATCAGTGCGGTATGGAGCCTGGTCAATCCGGCTGATGGTTGTTTCGAACCAGATGTAGCGTCCATCCCGGTGCCGAAGCCGCCAGCGAATCGGCTCCCCATTGACCCGAAACGCCCGCCGAAGGTAATAGCGGTCTTCGGGGTGTACCAGCAGTGCGGGCCCGTGCAGCACGGCGTCTGACGGTGCAAAACCCAGCAGCGGCGCAATGCTAGGGCTGACATAGATCAGGCGGCCATCCGCGTGATGCAGGCCGACCAGATCGCTGGTGTGTTCGGCCAGCAGGCGGTACAGCACTTCCCGGTCTTTGACTTGGGCGTGCAGCGAGGCCCGCTCCAAGCTGTACTGCACGTATTCGCCCACCGCTGTAATCAGTTCGGCGTCCCACGCCCGTAGGCGCCGCTCGCCCATGCTCTCTACGTTCAGCACGCCCACCACTGCTCCGCTCAGGTAAAGCGGCACGCAGACCTCAGACGAAATGCCCTCCATGGCTTTCAGGGCTTCGGGATCCTTTTCCATGTCCTCGATCCACGCCGCTTGCCCTGTTCTGGCGACCCGGCCCATCACGCCACTTGTGATAGGCAGGCGATCTAAGACCTGCTCGTACCCCATCTGATGCTGCAACACCAACTCGTCGCCCTCACGAAAATACACGCTGACCTGCGGATACCCCAGCGTTTGGGCGATGCTTTCATTGACCGCCCGGATGGTGTCTTGAACATCGAGCGTACGGCTGACGGCGGTTCGGACGCAGTGCAGCAAATCCAGCGCCCGACGCTGCTGCTCGGTGGCGACGTACAACCGCTCGCGCTCTATGGCCCTCCCCAGCCACACGCCGAGGGCCTGCACTTGCCGCAAATCCTGCTGGGTCAGGCGCTGGGTGCTGGATTCCAGATTGAGGACGCCCACCACACGGTCGCCGTCCAGCAGCGGCACGCACAGCTCACTGATGACGTCTACGTGTTCTTCTACGTATTCCGGGTCTTGACGCACATCGGGCAAAAGAGCAGAAATGCCTGTGCGGGCCACCCGTCCGGCCACACCCGACGTCACCGGATAACTGAGGCTCCAGACCCCACCGCCCGCCTGCTGCTGAGGCACCAGCACATCGCCGTCTAGGAGAGCAATAGTGACGTGTTGTATTCCCAACAATTCAGTGACGGCCCCAATGATTCGCCGAAACAGGTCTTCTAGATCCTGCGCCCCCGTCACGGCTGCGTGCGCCCGGTTCAACAAATTCAGTTCTTTTTGTTCAGCTTTCAAGTTGGCAGCGTTGTCCAGATGCCGGATCACCAGCGCCACTTGTGCCCCGCACCATTGTCCCAATGCCAAGTCGGCTCCCAGCAAAGGCATGTCCAGAGTCGTTCCAGTGATGGACTGTTCCCGGTTAGGTCGGTCAAGCTGAAGCACGGCCCGCAGCTTGCCTCCCAGCTCTACCGGAACAATCAGAACCTGCGCCGAACCGCAGCCCTGGCTGTCTGGATAGAGAAAGGAATTGGCCGCTTGCTGCGCCCGATCCAGTATCACAATGTCGTCAGCGGGCAGGCTGGAGGCAAAGGCGGCGCGTAGCCCACCGACCCATGTACTTCGGTGCGCTGGGTCGTACACCAGTTGGCGTTGCTCCAGGCGCAGGCCTTCCAAGATTTGTAAAGCCTGCCCGGTGGCGGCCCATATTCGGAAAGTCCCATCAGCCTCTAGGCCGAACAGCCGTCCTGCCAACGTCCCAGGGATGGTATGCACTGCCAGAGCCAACACGCGCCTATACAGTTCGTGGGCCACCAAATCGGTGGGCAGACTCATCTCCGACAGGTCATCTGCCAAGCCCACAAGCGTGCTGGGCGCAGTCAGTATGGGTGCAATTGTCCGTGGAGTTTCCATAGGGTGCCTGATGTACCTCACTCAGGTTTCTACTGTGCCTGTCCATGTAGCACATAATTCTCACTAGACAGCTGGGCCAGTGAAAGTTCAGAGGTCGCCCGGTATCCAAGCCGCCACATTAGGTAGATGAATGACGCAAACAGTTGTACTCTGCGCCGGGCACGCCAGCTGGTATCTGGAAAGGCAGCCTTGCTTGCTCTTGCAATCAAGACAGCCGCCTTGAACACTGAGGTTGCCCGCCAGCTGTACCGAGCAGGGGCGATACAAGTCTTAATTTCTGTGCAATCCGCACACTTCCTGATACGACTTTGTCACTTTTGAATGCCGTATAAGACGGCGTTCCCGTCTGGAGCATGCTGGAGACATGACGATCCCGAGGAATTGGCAGCGAGCATTCGGTGGCTTCCTGTCGACTTACGTGAACCTGCTTGACAACTGCAAGCAGCGGGCCTGCCTTCGCCGATATGGGCAAGGGTTGTTGGCACCGCTGGAGCGCAAGAGTGCTCAGCGATGGGCTAAGCACGTTCGGATGCCGTACCAGCGGCTGCATCACTTCCTGAATGTCAGTGCGTGGGATCCAGGGGCGTTTGAAGGCGTGTTCGGACAGCACGCCCAAGACTTGTGTGGCGGCAAGAATGCCGTGCTGATCATCGATGACACTGCGTTACCGAAGAGTGGCGACGCGAGTGTCGGCGTCACCCACCAGTAGTGCGGGGCCCTCGGGAAGATCGCCCAGTGCCAATCCCTCGTCACGCTGACCTTGTCCGATGGTCGTCTCGTTGCCCCACTGGGGATGCGCTTGTTCCTCCCCACCTCTTGGATCGAACATCCAGAACGGTGTCGCCACGCTGGCGTTTCACCGGAACGCCAGCAGTACAAGTCCAAAAGCGAGATTGCCTTGGAAGAACTGGATCGCGTGCGCGAGGCAGGCGTAATGTTCCGGGTTGTGCTGGCCGATGCCGGGTACGCTATTGGGAAAGAGTTCCGCCAGGCGTTAACGCAACGTGGTCTGACCTGGGCCGTGGGCATTGTTGGGATCCAGAAGGTTTTCAGCCTGCAAGTGACGCTGACGGACCCACCACAACAGACGGGTGGTCGACTAGGCAAACATCCCATCCTCAGTGAACGTGCACGCGCTGTAAAAGACGTGCTTAACGGCTTCCCGCCCCACCGCTGGTATACCGCCAAAGGCGGAAAGACCTCCCGCTGGGTCGCGATGCGGGTCCGCATCGCTGACGGAGTTCCGAACAAGCGAGGTCTCCACCTTCCGGGTGAGGAGGTCTGGATTGTGGGGGAAAAGCGCCGCGGAGGAGGGGTGAAATACTACGCCACCACTCATTCAGCCTCCACGCATTGACGCACCTGGTTCGCGATCTCAAAGCGAGGTGGGCCTGCGAAGTTCTCCATCTGCAATGCAAGGAGGAGCTCTGTCTCGACCACTTTGAAGGACGCTCTCTGCGAGGGCTTGAACATCACGTTGTCCTCGTGCTGCTGACGCTCCTGTTTCTCCAAACCCTGCGGTCTCCACCGGGAGAACGTTTCCAAGGCTTGACCGTGCCGCAGGCCAGAAGAGCGGTCCGTCAAGCCTTGGAATCTCTCCGAACCTTCTGATGTGCTCACTGTGCTGCACCTCGGAAGTGCGATCCTGCTCAACCTCCACATCTCTGTTCATCCTGAAGACATGGCTCAACTCGGGAAAGTGCTCTTGTTTCAACTGCTTGGCGTCCTCGACGCTGTCGAACAGGGTCTCGTGAGCACGACCGAAGCAGAGCGGTATTGCCTCAATCCTTTTCGCAACCGCAAGTTCGCTGAACTTGGGATTCGAACAGATGTCTTGGAGATCTTCGAAAGGTCGGGCTTCCTTGACGACGCTCAGAGGCTGGGGACCACGAGTTTCTCGAGCTCTTGTACCCTGCTTCGCGAGGCCATTGGGCAGGGATTGCGAGCCCGAGCAGCGACCCATCCCGTGGCTCATTTGAACTTCCAGTTGGAAGAGAGGCACGAACCACAGCCGTAAGCTCTACTGTTCGATGCAGAGTGACAAAGTCCTACTATTGCCCTCACGGTCTTCGCCCGCTGCGGAGCAAGTTGCCAGGAGACGGACTGAAGGAAGATGGACGGGGGGTGGCCGCGTCAATGAACAGGGCCGACACGGATTCCATGTCGGCCCTGTTCGCGGTGAGTTGGGATCGGTTACTTCAAGCTTTCTGCATTCACGATTTGAATCTTAGCCACCTGGGCCTGCAACAAGTTGTCGAACTTCATGATCAGCAGGCGCGAACGCATCCGCTCTCCGCTGCTGGAAAAGCCCACCGCGCCGGTGATGGTCACGCAGCTTGAGGTGTCGCCGTCGAAGCAGGCGGGCAGATTGACCTTGCGGACAGCTTCGGACACCTGCACCCGCGTAGGCACGGTTCCTACCGTCTTCAGGGCGTTTTTCATGGCGTCCAGCATCACGTTGGCGGCGTCATAGGCGTAGACGGCCACGCCGCTGGGCTTGGCTCCGTAGGCAGCCTGATACTTGTTGGTAAAGGTCAGGGCGTTGGAAAAGGCGCTGACGGGGCCGAAGCCGGTGGTGTACACCACGCCTGCGCCCGCGATTCCGGCACGCTTGAGAAAGCTGGGCGAATCCAGACCGTCGCCGCCCATAAAAGTGGCCTTGACACCAGCGGTACGCAGTCCCTTCACCAGCGCCGCGCCTGTGTCGTCGGTGCCGCCAAAGTAGACCACGTTGGCTTTGCTGGTCTTCACTTTCTTAATCACTTCGGCGATTTGGGCAGGAGTAGACGCGCCTGTGTAGTCCGCCACCTTTACTTTGCGCTTGGTCAGGTTGGTCAGGAGCACTTTGGTCAGGCCGTTGCCATAGGCCGTATTGTCGGAAATAACGTAGACGCTGGTGGCTTTCAGTTCGTCGGCAATGTAGTTGGCAGCGGCCACGCCCTGTGCGCTGTCAGCCGACACCACGCGGCTAAAGTGCATCCAGTTGTTGCGCGTCAGTTGGTCGTTGGTGCTGGCAGGCGAAATCATGGCCAGTTTGCCCGGCGCAAAAGCGGCAGCGACCACGTTAGATACGCTGGAATTCAGTGCCCCCACCACGCCCAGGATGTTTTTATCGGCCAGCACTGTTCCGGCAATTTGCGTGCCCAACGTGGCCGACGCCTGATCGTCGAACGGTGCCAAGACCAGATCGTGCCCCAGCGCCTTGAATGCTTTGGCCTGCTCCTGCACGGCCAACTCTGCACCGCGCTTGACCTCTGACCCGATGGCCGTGAGGCTCCCACTGAGCGGGCTGATGGTTGCCAGCTTGATGGTGGCGGCCTGCGCTCCGCCCAACAGGAGAGCCGAGGAAATCAGGCCAACCGAGAGATGACGAACGAATGTGCCGCTCAACATGGGTTTGGATAGGGTTTTATTAGGGTGCATACGCCAATCTAGTCAGCAGCGCCCACACGCCTCTTACAGTTGCGTCCCACAATCACGAACTTTCCACAAACTTTTGCACCCGGTCTATACCGCTGTGGTGGCCTCTTGGTTCTCCTCTGTTTCCTCATTTCAACCTGCGGCTGCCAACTGATATCTGAGTCAACTTGGCTCTAAAACAGTCAAGCCGCGATTCGTGGCGTGTATCAAGCAAGGAGAGCCTCAGCCTATGCCACAGCCGGGGGTGTTTGAACCTCCGAAGATCTTGGAATAGAAAGTTAGAGTCAGTCTGTAATCTTTAAAAGTGCAGGGCTTCATGCCGCAGGGGGGGGAGGGTGCCGTAGCGCTCGGCGCGAATCAGGATGTCGTGCGCCCAACGGCTGTGGGTGGCAGGCTCGCACATCCGGCCATTCATCTTAAAGACGGCGGGCGCGTCCTCGGCCAGAATCGCATGCGCTTCTTGCAGGTCGCCCTCGGTGACGCGGTAGCCGTTCAGCACGGTACTCAGCTGCACCGGATGAATAATCGTTTTGCCCGACAGGCCATATTCAAGGTCTTGCTGCACCTCGCGGGCCAGCGTCGTCAGGTCTTCAAACACCTCGTAGACGGGGCTGGAGAGCATAAAACCGTAGGGCTTGAAGACGCCGATCAGCATGCTGATGACCCGTTCCAGCGGGCCTTCGTACAGAGTGCGGCCCGGCGTGCGGCGCACTCCCAGCGCGTGCATCAGGTCGTTGCCGCCAATACGCAGGCAGGCGATCCGGTGCTGCCAGCTTTCCTGAAAAATCAGGTCGCGCAGGCAGGCCATGCGGTGCTCACTCAGCGCCTCGCGGGTTTCCAAGGTCAGCAGCACCGACAAGTGCGCGTGTTCCTCACGGTTCAGCAGGCGCATGTAGGAGGCCAGATTGCCGTCGTGCGTTTTGGGCAGCACGAAGCCGCTGATGCCGCGCAAATCCAGTGTCAGCAGTTGCGCCAGCACTTCCGGGTTGCGGGCGCGGATCAGGCGCAGGGGGCCAGTCCTGGATGCACCCGTGCCAGAGAGAGCAGTGACGATGGGGGGCAGATCGGGGAGGGCAAGGGTCAGATTCGCCAGCGCACGCGGCACATCTTCCTCGCGCACGGCGTCCTCGGTGCAGTAGATCAGGCTGCTCAGGTGCGGGTATTTGTCGGTGCCGAGCTGCACGAGGTCGTCACGGGTGGCCGGAGCATACAAACTGGCTCCCAATGCCCACGGATCAAGGGTTGAAACAGGGATCAGCACAGGCATCAGGAGCCTCCGGGGTGGATCAGGGCAGCAGCAATCAAGGCAGCGGCGAGGTAGGGCAAGGTGGGGTGAATGCTGACGGGAACCTGCGCGGCCTCTGCCAGTGCTTGGAGGTGCAGCGTATCGGGATGTTCTGCTTCCCGCAGCATCAGGTGTGCAGGCTGGCGGCGCAGAAAAACCCGCGTGGCCTCGCCCACACTCGGCTTGACCAAATGCGGATCGGTCACGCCCAACGTGGCGGCCAAAGCAGTGACCCTATCGTAAGGCCGCTGCGGGCGCGGGCCAACAGGCAAGTGAAATTCCAGCGTGAATGGGGTGGTGAGCGTGTCCAGCGCCTCTAAATATTCTGCCGTGTGGTCGTGCCCGCGCAACTGTTCCTCTATCCGCGCCGCGTGTAGGCCGCCTTCTTCCGTCACAAAAGTCCGGCTCAGGAGTCCGCACACACTGGCATTCAGCGCCGCGTGGGGCAGCAGCAAATCGTCGTGTGTGGCGGCGTGCAGGGCCACGCCTGCCGGGTCGCTCAGCACGGCGAGGCGGGTGGGGATATCGGCGGGCAGGCTGCCGACTAGCGCTTCGTAAATGCTGCCTTTGCCCGTCCAGCCGTCCACAAAAATCAGTTGCCCGTGTGGATGCTGGCGGCGTACCGCTTGCAGGGCCACGCCATCTATGCCACTGCCCCGAATGATACTGAGCGTGTGGTGCGGCAACTCCGACCCCCAGCGGCGGGCCAAACGGCGCATGGCACAGCCCACCGGGGTTCCGGCGCGGGCCAGCGAAACTAGGACAGGCTGCGAATAAGTCGCCAGAATTTCTGCCGTGAGGCTCGCCAACAGCGCCCCCACTCGCTCACCGTTGCGGATCAGTGCTGCGCGGTAGGCCGCCGTCTGAACCTCGGTGGGCACGCCCTCAGGCGTCAGCAGCGTGCCATACGACACCCCCGCCCGCAGCAGGGTTTCTTTCTCCTGCACGCTGACCAGGTGGGGCTGAGCGGCCCGCAGATGTACCTCTGCGTCGGCAGCGGGAAGCGTATGGGCCAGAGTGGAGGGGGTCAACAGGGTGTCAGGTTTTGGCGTCATGCAAGCTTCAATCGAGAATGGGGAATAGTCATGGGGCAACGTCTCCAGGCAACTGTGGCAGCGATTCAGCATGCGGGCAAATCATGTGGGGCGAATGGATGAGGTTGATTGATTTTGAAGTGAGTTTGTCAGCCCAGCAACGTTTGAATCTAGAAAATCATTTGACAGGCTACCGCTGAGGCAAGTTGGCCGCATTCACCGCCCGGAGGATTTGGCCTCTGGGGGGCGTGACCGCAAAATCGCAGGCACTCATAAAGGCCAGGTCGCTGAGGCTGTCGCCCAGGCCAAGGGTCAACACGGCGTCGGGGAAGTGCCGCTGGCGAAGGTGCTGCACGGCTTCCAGCTTGCCCAGCGAACGCGGCAGCACACTGACGTTGTTGGCGTTGGCGATAATTTTCAGGCTCTCTACTCCCTGATCTGTCAAAAAGGCTTCCCAGCGCACTTGCAGCTCTTCCAACGCCTCAGCGTGGGCATCGGGATGCTTCAGCACGGTCATAAACGGCAGGTCGTGGGCATGATGGCGGGTCAGGCGGCAGCCGAGGCGGGCAGCGTAAGCCTCTAAGTGGGCGGTGGCGGCAGTCAGAGCGTCCTGCAAGTCGTGCAACCGTTCGCGCACATGCCCGGCCCATTCCGCGTCCACTTCTCCGCCCGGCGCAACCAGCGTCAGGCCATGATCCACGATTCGCCAGGAGGTAAACGGCAGGGTCACGCGGGCCATCGCCGCCAGATCGCGCCCGGTGACCGGAATCACGGTGACGCCGCCGCAGGCCAGCCGCCGCAAGAGTTCGGCCTGTGCGGGCGTGCAGAACGAGTGCACCTCACCGCGAGTATTTACGGTGGCGGGCGTCAGCGTATCTGGGTCAACACCCGGCAACTTGCGGAGCGTCTGAAATAAAGTGTCGTCCAGATCGGCAAAAGCGACGATAGTGTTCGTTTGTGGACTGGTCATGGGCTGAGCCTCACGGCCTGCGCGTGTGGCCCCAGCGCCGCCATCAGCGCCGGATCGGGCAGACACGCGCCCTCATAGCCCACCAGAATCCGGCTATAGGCGCCGGGGTCTACGTTGTACACGTAGTTGGAAATCCCGTCTGACACGTTGTCGGCAAATGTCAGGGTGTGCAGAATCGCTAGCCCCGGCAGAATTGGACTGCGGGTGGTGGCGTTCCAGAGGCAAGAGGCAACCCTGGGCGCAATCTGCTGTGCCAGAGCGAACGCCGGATACTGATATTCCCCGGTTCCCAGCACCAGCACGCGGTCTGTGGGGTGAACGGTGAGGCCCAGAGTATTCAGCGTGGGTGAGTCGGTCAGGTGGCCGTAGCGGGCGCTCTGGGCAGACAGCAACGCCGTTTTGTCGGCTCCGTTGCCCACCACCGCAGGCAGGGCGGCAGGTTGCCAGGTCAGATCGGGTGCAAACGAGAATTCGCCGCGTGTCAGACTCACGAAATCCACAGGCACACCAAGCGACTCGGCCAGTTCGCGGCGGCGGGGGCACCAGTCGGTCAGGCTGACCAAGACCACCCGTGACACGTGTGGATGCAGTTCCAGCCAGGCGGTGGCCAGGTTTTGCAGGGTTGTTCCGGTAGACAGTTCATCGTCTACCAGCACCAATTCCGTTGCGGCGCGTGCTGCGGGGCCGGGATCGTAGACCAGGTGTGCGGGCGCGTGCGAGTGGGGTTCATCGAAGCGCAGCAGCAGCGGAGCTTGTGTGTGGTAGCGCGTGGTGTGCTGAAACGTGCCGGTTTTGCCCGGAGTCGCCTCCAACCACGCCCGAAACACACCCTCGCCCAGCGCGGTGGCCGTTTCCGCCAGCCCGATGAAATGCGGCGCGTGCAAGGGAGGCAACGCAGCAACCAGCGTGCGGTAAGTGCGGGCCGCCACGTCCGGCGCAATCGGAATGTGCTTGCCCAGCACCCGGCTCACGAACAGGAAACCGCGTTTAGGGTTGCGGCGCACGGCGTAGGTCAGCAGGTCGTTCAGCGGCGCGGTGGCCGCCTCTAGCCTCAGCTTCAGCGTGCCACTCGGCAAAACGACTTCTTGCATGTTCAACTCTGGGCTGACCGTCATCCTAACTCCACTTCAGGTTCGGCCAATTCCGCCGTGCCCATCACGCGCACCACTTTGTCCTCGGCCACGCTGAGGCCCGTGCGAACGGCTGGGAGGGTGTTCCAGTTCAGCGTTCCTGTGGCTGCATCCAGCAACAGGCGCGGAAAATTGATGCCTGCTGCCATGCTGTAGCGCAGGCCGCCTGATGCCCGTGCATTGATTTCCAGCATGTGTGGCACGCGCAAGCCGTCGTCTTTGGTCTGAAAATTGAAGATGCCGCTGAGGTTGTACGTCTGGGCAATCTTCTGGGCGGCGGCCACCAAGTCGGGGCGGTGTTCCAGGCGCTGCCCATGCTCCCCTTTGCGGCGCACCACCGCGCGAATCAGGCGGCCCTGCCACGCCACACAGTCGATGCTGCGTTCCGCGCCTTCCAGCGTGTGCATCAGCAGCATGGTAGGCAATTCACCACTCGCAAACATTTCCCGCGCCGCCGCCACGCTCATCTGGTACAGCTCGCCCTTCAGAAAGGAATTCAGGTCGGGCCGCTCCATCAGCACCCGGAACCCGCTGGCATAAATCCCCCGCGCAGGCTTGACGCACAGGCGCACGCCGTCTAACTTGAGTGCTTTCAAGCCGTCTTCAAAGCTGGCGGAATCTTCAAACGTCGTCCACCGCGGAATGGGCAAAATAGCAGTGTCCCAAGCCCGCAAAAATTCGTCTTTGCGTTCCAGGTGCCGCTGCGTGGCCTCATCTGCGGGCACGATCAGGGCAATTCCGGCCTCGGCAAAGGCGGGTTGCCAGTGCCCCAACCGCTCGCGCTCCTTGCCGGGAACCACCACTCCGATGCCCCGTTCGGTGCAGGCGGCCAGCAGCCACGCGGCGTAGTCGTCGCCCAGCAGCCCTTTAGGTTCCAAAAAGGTGTACGGCGCGGCGGCCAACATCCCGTGATCGGGGTCGGTGTGGCTGGCCCAGACTTCATAAGGAGCGCCTTCCAGCGCCGTCAATTGCGCAGAAGTCACGCTGAAATTTTTGGTGAATAGAACTCTGGGCAGGGCAGTGGTGGGGCGGGCAGTTGTCATAGGCATCTCGTTGGGGTTAGGGGAAAGGATGATCGGCAGTGCCGGAACAAGGAGTTCAGACAGTGATGCACGTTAATTTATCTTTAATTTGTCAGGCTGGGAAGGAGGTTCGGTTGGTTACCCCGCCTGCCCCAATTCCCGCCCCAGATTTTCGGCGGCCCGTAAAGCCGATTCTTCAGCCTGCCCGCCGTACTGAGACAGCAGTGCCCGCAGGCGCGACAGCTGTTCTACATCCAAGTACGCCCGCACGCCTGTTTCGGTCACTTCGCCGGGCTGTCCGGTCAGGCCGCGCACCAGCCCCAACACAAAGCGTTGCTGCACGGGGCCGCTGGCGCGAATCTGGCGTTCAGGGTGGGTCAGGCGAAAGTGCGCGGAAACGGTGGCGTCCTGCATCCTGCGGGCCAACGATCCGGATTGGGCCAGCACGTCGGCGGGCCGAATAGTGCGGGCAGCCTGACGATACTGCTCCGGGTCGGCGTCGTGCGTGTAGGCCCAGCCATCAGCGCGAACCTCGGCCAACTTGTTCAGGTCTACGGCGTCCAGCAGTTTCAGCAACTCGGCGTCCGTCAAATCCTCGGCGTCTACCAGTTGTGTCAGTACTTCGTCTTGCTCCGTCGTACCCAACCGGGTCATCAGGGAGGCCGTTTCGCGCCAAGAATCCAGCGCCGCCATCTCCTGAGACACGGGTAGGCTGGGATCGAGGTCGTACAGGGTCAGGTCGTGCGTCCGGAGGTGCGCCAGCAGCAAACGTCCCGCATTCTGGCGCTCGCCGCCCACGCCCCGGCGGTACAGGTGAATCAGTTTGCGTCCCTTCTGAATGGCAGCGTCTAGGGCGGGCGAGGTCATGTCCTGATTCTGCCCGGTTTGGGTGGGGGGTGCAGTGGGTGGGACGGACTAGAGCATTTGTCAAAAGAGTTGTTTGTTTTGACCGAACGAAGTGAGTGAATTTCAGCAAGGATTTGGGAGAATGGAAGCGTCAGGAGTCTTTTTTGTGACGCTGTAATTCGGACAAATGCTTTAAGGGCGGTATAAGGTGTTGGGACGGGGACGCAGCTCGCACGTTCGTTTGGCTTACCCTGCCACTGCTGCCCGCCCCGCCAGTTGCCCTGTGCTGTTTGCCTGTTGCAGAGGTACCACGGTCAGGCCGTTCCAGCGCCACGCGGCAATGGTCAGGGCGATGTCCAGCGATTTCACGCTCAGTTCCAGCGGGCCGCCGTCTCCGGTTCCGGCCAGCGCGAACCAGCAGCCCAACGGCACCTGTGCGCCGAGGTGCTGGCCCTGTGTCAGCTCGCAGGCGGCGTGTTGGGTGTACACGACTTGGGGGCCGCCGCCGACCCGAATGGCAAAGGCGTAAGAAGAGTCCGTGCGTTCCAGTTCGGCGGCGCTGTTTTGTACGTCCAGGCGCGCCACCATGTCCCAGTTGCCCGCAGGTACGGCAGGCCACAGCAGGCGCAGCAGCGGCGGCTGGGCATACAGCCCGTTTCTGAGAATCTGAAGCTGGCCGCGCTCGGTGGCGACGCGGTAGCCGTTGCTGGTGCGGCGTTCGGTGCGTGTGAGCGGCATGTCCCCCGGTTCGTTCTGGCAGGGATCGGCGGCGCGGCGGGCCGGGGCCACTGCCGAGGCCGAGACTTGGGCAGCAGGGTGGCTCACTGGGGCTGCGAGTTGAGCGCTGGCCCGCTCCAGGTCAGCCTGAGCCGCTTCAGCCTGGGCCGCCAGGTCGTTTAGCCCTGCCCGCGCCGCGTAGTACCGTGCCAGCGCTGGCTGAAGTGGTAAATGGTGCGCCGCCAGCACCGTCCGCAGTTCCCGGCGTTCGCTGCTGCTGAGGGTTCCGGCCAGTGCCACCCGCAAGAGTTCACTGGCAAAGCACAGGCCGTCCTCCAGGTCGCTCGCCTGATACACCAGCCCCGGCATCCTTACTGTTTCTTCGGGTGCGGCGGTGGTCAGCAGGCCCAGCGCGGCGGCCTGAGCCAACACTGCCGGGGCGTCTGATCCCAGCAGTACGCGGGCCACCGCCGAATCCAGCGGGCCGTACATCAGGCTCAGGCGGGCCAGTGCGCCCCGGAATGCGGGCGGCAGTGTGCCGAGTTCCCCCAGCAGGGCGTCGCGCACCCCGGCGGGCAGCGGCAGGCGCGTGCCGGGCAAGTCCAGATCGGCCTCAATCAGTGCGCGGGCATGCAGATCAAGGCCGTCGGATTGCTGCACCACGCGGGTGGCGTAAGCGCGACGTTGGTCGGCGCTCAGCAGTTGTTGGCGCTCGCTCACGGCGTCCATCACTTCATGCACCGCCAGCGCAGGCAACTCCAGATGATGCAGCCGTGAGCGGTCTACCGTGCCCAGTGCGTCCCGCAGGGCGTGTTGCTCATCTGCCGAAGACGGCGACAGCACCAGCATCAGGCTGCTGGGTAAGTTCATGGCGAACTGCATGCTGGTGGTCAGAAACGGTGTGGCCTGTCCGATATCGTGAATGGCGATCACCAGCGGATTCCCGGTGGCTGCCACCAGCGTCCATGCCCGCACCAGATCTTCTTCGCGGTGGCCGGGTTGCGCCAGTAGAGCGTGGGCTTCGGCGTGCCGTTCGGGGGGCAGCAGGCGCATCAATTGGTGCAAAAAGGCCGCCCGCTGCAACTCCGGGTGCGGCGACGCCTGCATCTGAAGGGCTTGCCAATCGCTGCCCGCCACCGCGCCCTGAAGCAGTTCGCGTTTGCCCTCGCTGCTGCGGCCACTCAGGATCACCAGTTGCGGCGTTTCTCTGGCGCGCTCCAGCAGCTGCCGGAATCGCCGGGTCAGTTCGGTGCGCTCAAATTTCACGCTGCCTGTGGTGCGGCTGGGTGCAGGCGTAATGTGCAGCTGCATCCCCAGTTGGTCGGCCCGCGCCCGAATCAGGCCCGCCGCCGCCAGGCGCCCATTTTGCACCGAACGGGCATACACCCGCGAAAAGGCGGCCTCGACCTCCTGACTGATCACCCACCGCTGGCTGTCGACCCACTCGCGGAATTCGGTGGAACCCAGGTCTTCCAGTCCACTCAGCGGCAACCCGCTGCCCTGCGACAGCCACTCGCCGAGGCGCGAATCGGGCAGATGATCGGCCTCGCGCAGCCAGCGGTCGAGGTCGGTGGGCAAGGCGGCCTCGAGCAGCGGTTGGTGAGACGGAAACAAGTCCAGCTCAAGGTGTCGCAGGCGGTGCAGTTCTACTCGCAAATTCCGCAGGGCGTCCGGGGTATTCCACATCAGTTCGGCCAAGTGTTCGCGGTGCTGCGGGCGGCGCTGCAGCGTGAGGTAGATCAGGAGTGCCACCGCCTTGACCGACGCATTAACAGGTTTGCCGTCTTTGGCAAGGTAACTGTGCCCAAGCAGATGGATGGTCAACATTTCGGCTCCCTCAAGCGAATTCTGGACAAAGGAAGGTTGAACGAAGGAAGGTGGGGGCCCTCAGAACCAGCAAAACCCGAACACTCAGCTCAGATCATCAGACCCTAGTGGTTGCCCAATGATCAGACCATGATCAGCTTCAATAGGCGTGCCCTGGTCGGCTGGCTGGGCGTGGCCTCAAGGCCGCTACACATGGGTCGTCAAGCCAGAAGGCAGCTCGGTACAGAAAGGGTCAGGACAAACTCAACAGGGCCAAATCTTTACAACATGAGGAAAGGCGGGAGAGGAGTTCGGCTGCTTCTCATGTTAACAGCGGCAGAACGTCTCTAACGTCAATTAAACGTTAAATTCGGCCCTGGTCAAATGACCAGGGATCGAGATTAAGAACCCCTCATCGACTTCATCTTCATGGCCACTTGCTGTTTGTGTCATTTTTGCCGCCATCACAGAGGGGCGCAAACCAGGAGAGGAACCGCGACTGTGCTGAATACTGGTTCCTATTAACGCACTATGCCGTTCTTAGGCTCAATTTGTGGCCGTTACCCCGTAAACACCGGATTCCCAGGCAAGTTTCCCAATTAACTGGCACTGGCCTTTCCGGCTCAAAAGTACTGACCCAAAAGAAGCGAAAGCTGCTTACAAAAAAAGGGCATCAACAAAACCGGAAATTTGTAGGCAATTGCGGCGATAAATTCAGAAAGAAAACCTTTCACAGACGGCTCATCTGTAGCTGCCGACCCAATTTGCTCGGCATGAGAAATCTGGAAATCCAGCCATACTTTGATGAGGCATTGATGCTATCCCTTCAGATTTAACACACCTCGACCGTTCTCATAACTAAGGTATGAAGGCAGACAGTTTAAACGCCTGGCGCTTAATTCTCATCTGCTGATTTGGTTTCCGGCATGTGTCGCAAGGCACCTGCCCGGCGACCTGTGGCTTGAAGATCACGGTCAATATTTACGGCGATCAAGACATAAGGAGAGCGGCGATGACAGACCGGAAGTATACGGACGCAGTCCAGCCCGAGAGTGTTTTTACTCAAACCGTTTCAGGCTCCCAGACCGTTTTGGGTTCCCCGCACACTGTGGGGCAAAAACACTTTGCCCTGTTTGGCGTTCAAATCGCCGGAACAACGTTACCGAATGTCGCGGTACTGGCCGAGGAACTGCGTCGGCTGCATCTGCTCTGCGAGTCCCAGGCGCGGCGGCTGGATGACCTCGAAGCCCGCGAACATCTCAGCTGGCCGACCAGAAGCGCCTATGCCCACCTTGAAATCGATCCGTAACGGCGGGCAGCACAGGAAAGCCGCCCTGGTCTTCCTCCACCCACTGGTCTTTTGTCCCACACTGCACCACGCCCGTCCTGGAGGCCTCAATGATCAACATCGCGCTGCTGTGTGAAGGCACGTACCCGCATATGCAGGGCGGCGTGAGCGTGTGGTGCGATCAATTGATTGCTGGTTTGCCAGAGCATTCCTTCGACGTCTACGCCATCAGCGGCCAGCGCATCAGCCAGGACGGCTGGGAATTGCCGCCCAACGTGAAACGGCTGGTCAGTGTGCCGCTCTGGGAGCAGGAACCCGGCAACGGGCGTGGCTGGCACAACCAGGAGGCGCTCGACAGCGCTTATGCCCAACTGCTGTACAGCTTATTCATCGGCACCAACGACACCGGGCTGTTTTTGACGGCCCTGCGTACAATCTTCGAGTACGCCCAACTTGGAGACCTGACTCAGGCGTTGACGACGCGCCGGAACACGGTGCAGCTGTACCAGATGTGGCGCACGTATGGGCGCAGCGCCGCTGTGATGGAGCGTCAGGAAGACCTGCTCCTCCAGCCCACCCTCGACGACGCCCTGCAGGCCAGCGTGTGGATGGAGCATTTTTTGCGGCCCCTCTCTTGCCCGCCGCCCGAAGTAGACGTGTGTCACGCGGCGTCCAACGGCCTCAGCCCGCTGCTGGCCTTTACCTGCAAATGGGCTTACGGCACGCCGTTCGTGCTGACCGAACACGGCATCTATCTGCGCGAACGCTTTCTGGATCTGCGCCACAGTAAGCACACGCCCGCCTTCAAATCGTTCCTGATGCGTTTTTACCGCCTGTTGACCTCAGCGGCCTACCAGATGGCCGACCTGATTACACCCGGATCGCACTACAACGAACGCTGGGAAGTAAGGAATGGAGCCGACCCAGACCGGATTCGTCCCGTGTACAACGGCATCAATCCCGCCTTCTTCCCCATTCATACCGAGGAGCCTAACGCGCCTACCATCAGCTGGGTGGGCCGCATTGATCCGCTGAAGGATTTGGGCACGCTGATTCGGGCATTCGGCGTGGTGCGTGAGGCCATGCCCGACGCCAAATTACGGATGTTCGGGGCCGTACCGAAGGGCAACGAGGGCTACGCGCAGCATTGTCAGGCCATGATCGATCAATTCGGTCTGAAGGAAGCGGCGACCTTTGAAGGCCGGATCGACGACGTAGTAGACGCCTATCACGCGGGGCATATGGTGGCCCTGACCAGCATCTCGGAGGGCTTTCCCTACACCCTGATCGAAGCGATGGCGTCGGGCAAAGCGACTGTCGCCACCGATGTGGGCGGCGTGACCGAGGCGCTGGGCAGCACTGGGCTGATCGTGCCGTCGCGGGATCATGGAGCAGTGGCGCAGGCCAGCCTGACGTTGCTGAGCAACGCGGGCCTCCGCAAGACCCTCGGCCAGGCGGCCAGAACGCGGGTGCTGTCTCAGTTCACGCTGGACAGTTTCCTGCACGTGTACCGCCATATTTACCCGCATGTGGTGCTGCAGGGCAGCGCGGGTCGGTGGATAGGATGACTTCGGCCCCGCTACGAACGCTTCCGACTGCGGCTCGGCGTGGCCCAGATCGCCGCTCCGCTGACCCCTTGGCCGTGTTGTCCCGCCACCTGAACCGAGACTGCCTGCACGCCCTCCAGCCGCAGGAATTGGCCGCCATTCTGGAAGCCGAGGGTTACACCGACACACTGATTCAGGAACGCTACGGCGATCTCAGCGTGTTTGCCTGCGCCGAACGCCTGTTTCAGTTGGTGCCCTACCGCCCGCCCACGTTGGCCCGCTCCGCCTCACCAACGTTGCGCCCCGGCCACATCGGGCGCGACCTGCTGCGCGGCGTCATCTATCTGCTTCCGGCGGTGTGGTCGCCTGCGGTCTTGGCACTGGGTTGGAATGGAAGCCAGAGCCTCAGTGGAGATGCAGGCCAAAGCACCAGCCTCAGCAGCATTCAGGGCGCGGGCCTCGGCCTCCTCATCTCCAGCTTCTTTGGCTGGGGCTGGATGCAAAGCGTGGCCTATCTGGGGTATCTGGGCCTGGCGACCAGTCCGGCGGAAACGGCCAGAATGCTGCGCTGGGCGGGTGCTGGGGCAGTGGCGCTGACGGGTGTGCTGGCGGCGGCAGCAGCAGCGGCGCTGGGGCAAGACCCCGTGCAAGTGGGCGTCGTGGGGCTCAGTATCGCCTGCTATCTGGCGGCGGCTACGGCTCTGTTGGTGCTCAGCAGTGAAGTTCTGTTGGTCATCAGCCTGCTCCCCGCCCTGACATGGCTGGGCTTGCAAGCGGCCTTCTCTGGCGGCTTGGCGCAGAGTAATGCCCCGCAACAAGCCGCTGTGGTGCTGGCGTTGGCGGTGGGGTTGCCCGTGGTGGCGGCCCTGTATAGCAGCCAACCTGCCCTGATCGGGGCGATGCAGGCAGCGGCGGCACGGGTGCGGGGCGTCCCTGTGGCGGTTCCATCGCCCCGCAGATTGGGCCGGGCGGCATGGCGGCGGGCGTTGCCTCACGCGGGTTATGGCTGGCTGTGCGCCGGTTTTCTGTCACTGGCACTGCTGCATCCCTTGTCCCCATCTGACCAGTACGGGTCTGCCGGAATGCTGGGCCTGTCGTGGAGCCTCGCGCCGTTGGTGCTGAGCATGGGTGTGCTGGAACTGAGCGTACGCCGAATCCACGCCGCCCTGAGACAGAAGGCGGGCACGACTGGAACAGTCAGCAGCATCGTCAGAAGCAGCGCGTGGCAAGTTCTGAAGGTAGGCGTGCAGTACACCGCCCTGTTGTTTCTCGCCTACGTGTTGGCCCGCCTCTTGGCCCCTGAATTCGGTTTTCAGCGCCCGTCGTGGTTGCTGATCCTGGGGCATCTGCAAGTGGCTGCAGCGTTGCTGTTCAGCGGCCTGCTGATCAATTTTGGGGCGCTGAACCGCGTGTTGGGCGCGTGGGCGTTGGCACTAGCCGCACAACTGGCCTTGCTGCTGGCGCACGTAGATGTTGTGAGCAGCTACACCCTCAGCGCAGGCGGCGTGCTGGCGCTCTTGCTGGCCCTGATGTGGCTGGCGCTGATGGATATTCGCAACCTCGGCTGACTTCACTCTCCCAGTTCTTCAAGGAGTTCCAATGAATAGTCTCGTGACAGTCACCGGTGCAGAAGGATTTATTGGCTCTCATCTGGTCGA
Source organism: Deinococcus sp. QL22 (assembly GCF_023370075.1). NCBI lineage: Bacteria > Thermotogati > Deinococcota > Deinococci > Deinococcales > Deinococcaceae > Deinococcus > Deinococcus sp. QL22. Next base: position 163,579 of record NZ_CP097154.1, on the reverse strand, counting down.
AGCCCTGGTCAGAAGCGGCGTGCGGGTGCGGGCGATGGTGCTGTACAACTCGTTCAACTCGTGGGGCTGGCTGGATCAGCTGCCGCCCGATGTACTGGAACAGGTGGACGTGGTCATGGGCGATGTGCGCGATCCGGTGTCGGTGCGCGAGTGTATGCGGGGCGCCGAAGTGGTTTACCATCTGGCCGCCCTGATCGCTATTCCGTACTCGTATCAGGCTCCACATTCTTACGTGCAGACTAACGTGGTGGGTACGCTAAACGTGCTGGAAGCCGCCCGCGATTTGCACACGCCGCGCATCATCCACACCAGCACGAGTGAGGTGTACGGCACGGCCCGTGAGGTGCCGATTCACGAGTCTCACCCGTTGCAGGCGCAGTCGCCCTACGCGGCTTCCAAGGTGGGGGCCGACAAGTTGGCCGAAAGCTACTTCCTCAGCTTCGGCCTGCCCGTGGTCACGCTGCGGCCCTTCAATACCTATGGCCCCCGCCAGTCGGCCCGCGCCGTCATCCCCACCATCATCAGCCAAATCGCCGCCCGCGCTCCAGTGGTCAAAGTCGGTTCTCTGACTCCCACCCGCGACTTTAATTACGTGTCCGATACAGCCAATTCCTTCCTCGCGGTGGGCAACGCACAGGCTGCGGACGTGGTGGGCCGCACCTTCAATACCGGAACCGGAGTCGAGGTGTCGGTGGGCGAACTGATCGGAGCCATTGCCGACGTGATGGGCCGCCAAGTGGAAGTAGAGCAGGAAGCCGTGCGCCTGCGCCCCGACGCCTCGGAGGTCATGCGCCTCGTGAGCAACAGCGGAGAACTGCGCCGCGTCACCGGCTGGCAGCCCGAATTCCCGCTGCGTTCGGGCTTGGAACGCACCAGCACCTGGTTCTTGGACGGCAGCAATCTGGCCCACTACAGAACCGGAATGTACGTGGTGTAGCAAGTTTTTTGTCCTCCCCTCCAAGGCGGGCGTTGCAAAGCAAGGGGGGGATTCCCCCACAACCCTCACCTCTCATCCCTCAAAAAGGAGAACCACCATGCACGCAGTCATTCTTGCAGGCGGCAAAGGTACCCGGCTTCTTCCCTACACCACCTGCGTGCCCAAGCCGCTCGTGCCCATCGGTGACCGCTTTTCCATCCTGGAAATCGTGCTGCACCAGCTGTCTCACTTCGGATTCCGGCGGGTTACGCTGGCGATTGGGCACATGGGGCCGCTGATCCGGGCCTTTGTCGGCGACGGCGGGCGCTGGGGCCTGAACGTGAACTACCTGCAAGAAACGTCGCCCCTGGGTACCATTGGGCCGCTGTTGGGCGCACTCCATACCCTGCCCGAACACTTTCTGGTCATGAACGGCGACGTCCTGACCGACCTCGATTACGGCAAGCTGCTGCGCCAACACAGCGCCTCTGCCGCGCCCGTGACAGTGGCGACCTATGCCCGCGAAGTTCGCAGTGAATTTGGCGTGCTGGACATTCAGGAGGGCGAGATCATCAAGTTCCGTGAAAAGCCCGTCTTCGATTTCATGGTCAGCATGGGCATCTACGGGTTTTCGCGCAGCACGCTCACCACCTACACGCCCGGCCAGCCCTTCGGCTTCGATGATCTGGTACTCGACTTGCTGGCCCGCGACCAGCATCCTGCCAGCTTTGCGTTCAACGGCTACTGGCTCGATATTGGCCGCCCCGAAGACTATGACCGCGCCAACGCCGAGTTCAGTTCGCGCCTGCCTCAGCTGATGCCGGGGTTCGCGTCGGACTTGCCGGGCTTTGGTCTGGGCGAACGGCCCGAAGCTGCCGACCTGCGGGCCTTGCAGCCCAGCAACTAGGCCGGATGTATGCCATCCCTTCCCTCCCTAAACTCGCGCCTGACCCGTGTGTTACTGCTCGGCGGCGGCGGTTTTCTCGGCCTGCACATCGGGCGGAGACTGCGGCAACAGCCTGACCTGCTCACCATCGTGGGGCCGCCCCGCGCCCAACTGGATCTGGTGCAGGCCACTCCCTCGGCGTGGGACTCCCTGATCGCGGCAGCCCGCCCAGACATCGTTATCAATGCTGCTGGCCGGGTGTCCGGTTCCCCCCAAGAATTGTTCGACGGCAATATGTTGATTGTGTCCGGGCTGCTTTCCAGCCTGAACCGCCTGCAACTGCGGCCCTGGCTGGTGCATGTGGGTTCGGCGGCAGAGTACGGCGTTACCGCGCCCGATCGTCCGGTCAGCGAAGACATGCCGTGCCACCCCGTTGGCCCTTATGGAGTGGGAAAACTGGCCGCCACGCAACTGATTCTGGAAGCCCTGCACTGGGACACGGCGCGGGGTGTGGTGCTGCGGGTGTTTAATCCGGTGGGCGCGGGCCAGAGCGGGGCCACCCTCCCCGGACATGCGGCCAGTGTGCTGCGCGAAGCTGTCCGGCAGCGCAGCGACACCGTCAGTTTTGGCGACCTGGCGAGCCGACGCGATTATGTGGACGTACGCGACGTGGCCCGCGCTGCTGTGTTCGCCGCCCGCATGGGCCAGCGGTCAGAGGAGTCCCTGCCCCCAGCTTTTCCTTTGCCTGCGGTGCTGAACGTAGGTTCTGGGCAGGCCCGTCCCTCCTGCGACGTGGTCACTGGATTGGCGGACTTGGCCGGATTTGTGGGCCGCATTACCGAAACGGCCCCCAGTTCCCCGCGCTCCGATACAGTGCAGTGTCAGCGGGCCGATATTGCGCGGTTGGGTGCGCTGGGCTGGTCTCCGCATTACACCTTCGAGGATGCCCTGCACGACCTGTGGAATCACCCCTCACTCCTGGACTGGGATGCACCGGGCGCGGTTCCGGTCAGCCACCTCTCAGCTGTGTCCACTGCTGCTGCATCCTCCTCATCCGCATCAAAGGAGTCTGTCCATGAACAAAGCCGCGTCTAAACAGTTGGGGTATAAAACGGCGGCTCAGGCGCTCCTGACGGTGGCGGGACTGTTGGTGCTGGGCGGGTGTGGGCAGGGCAACAAGACCGCGCAGGAGCAGACGGATCAAGTGGTTGCCGAAGACCACAGTGACGATTTCGGCCATCTGCAAAACCACCTGCATGCCCCGGTGCTGGCCCCGCCTGCCCGTCCCGACGCCCACAATGTCGCGCCGCTGCGTGAACTTCGCGGAGCCAAGCCCCGGTTGCCGCTGCAAACGCTGAGTATGACGCCCAATACCAATGTGGTGGCCCTGAAAGTGCTGGTACTGAGTGCCAATGCCTATGACGGCACCCAGAGCGCCGCGACGACCATGTTGGCGCAGGCGGGCGTGCCCTACGACGTGATCAATCCCAGTGTGTCCGGCAGCTTTACTGCCCAAACGCTGGTGGCCGAGGACGGCACGGGCAAGTATCAGGGTGTGATTCTGACCACCGGAAACCTGGCGTATGAGGCCAGTCCGGGCGTGTGGCAAAGTGCGCTGGACTGGGCAGGCTGGAATCTGTTGTGGCAATACGAGCAAGACTACAAGGTGCGGCAGGTGTCGCTGTACACCTATCCCAGTTCCTGGCCCGAAGAGTACGGCCTGCGTGACGCGGGGCTAGCGTCGGCCACCGCCAATCCCAAGCTCACGGCGGCAGGCAGCGGTGTGTTTACCGACTTGCGGCCCGGCGTGACCCTGCCTATTCAGTACGCCTACAACTATCCGGCGACTGTGGCTGCCGTACCCGGCGTCACCACCACCCCGCTGTTCACCGATGCAGGTGGGCGGGTGCTGGCGGCCCGCTCGGACACCGCCGGGCGCGAACGGTTGGCGCTCACGTTTGCCCAGAATCCCAATTTGCTGCACTCCGAATTGTTGGGCTACAGCCTCGTCAAGTGGCTGACCAAAGGCGTGCATCTGGGCGAATACCGCCGCTTCAATCAACTGGACATCGACGACTGGTTCTTGCCCGGCGACCTGTACAACGCCACCACCAAAACCATCAAGCCGGACGCCTTCCGCATCTCGGCCAGCGACGCCCTGTCGTTGTCGGCGCAGCAAACCTCGTTGCGCCAGCGGTACCCCGTTTCTTCAGAATTCAAGTTTGCCATCGTGTACAACGGGGGCGGAGCCAATACCGCCGCGCCGCTCAGTTGCGCCACCAACGCCGTCAGCCCCGACCGCCTGAGCAGCATGTCGCGCTGCCTCGCCAACAGTTTCGATTGGGTCAGCCATACCCGCGATCACCTGTACATGGATTTTCTGAATTACAGCGATTCGTTTGCCCAGTTGCAGCCCAACCTGACCATCGGGGCGCAACTCGGCCTGAATATCAGCACCAAAAGTCTGGTCACGGGCGACATGTCGGGGCTGGGCTACTACAACCCGGCGGGTGAAGGCCCCAAAACAGATTTCGGCCTGCTCAAGTCCAATGCCAGTTTCCTGTCGGCGGCCCAGAATACGGGCACACGCTACCTGTCTTCTAACCGCTCGGTGTCCAGCCAGTGGGATGCGGGCTGCATCAACTGCGGCCTCGTGCACCCGCTGAATCCCAACATCTTCCTGATTCCGCGCTGGCCGACCAATGTTTTTTATCATGTGACCACGCCCACGCAGGCAGTCACGGCCTATAACGGCGTGTACGGCCCCACGGGAACGGCTCCCTACTGGCCAACAGACCTCACCTACAACCAGTACCTCGACAAAGAAACCGATCTGGCCCTCGGTCACGTCCTCAGCGGCAGCGCCTACCCGCACTACATGCATCAGGGCAATCTGCGCCAGCACACCACAGGCCGCAGCCTCGCCTCGGACTGGGAATCTGCGCTGCTGACCAAATACTCCAAATACAGTACGCTGCCCCTGAAAACTTTGCGCTGGGACAGCCTCGGCGCGTACATAGAGGCCCGAACCTCTTACATGAAGAGCGGCATGAGCGGCACATGGAACCGGGCGGCCAAAACCTTGACGGTGCAGTCGGCGTCGGGCGGCGAGGGCTTCGTAACCGGGGCGGCGGGCAGCCTCGGCAGCAGCGAGGTTTACGGCGGCCACACCATCACTACCTTTGCACTGGGGGCAGGACAACTCGTTACGGCAGTCCTGCCCTGACATGGCACGCCTGACGCGCACATTGACGCCGCCGACGCTGCCCAGCACCGAACCCGGCGAACGCAGCCGATCCCGCTCTGCTTTGGCCCTGTACTACGGCCAAGACGCCTTGCCGCTGCTGACGCGCTATCAGCGGGTGGTGGTGCAGCCGGGCCACTTTAACGCCGCTCAGGTGACCTGGTTGCGGCAGCGCGGGGTGCAGGTGTTGGCCTACCTGAGCCTCGGAGAAGACGGCAGCGGCCAACCGCAAGACTGGCTGACCGCTGCCCCCCCGACCATCTGGGACACGCGGCTGGTAAATGCCAGCCACCCCGAATGGCGGGCGCGGGTTCAGGCGCAAGTGTTGCGAGATAAAGCGGTGTTCAGTGGCTTCTTTTTAGATACCGTCGACTCTGCCCCCCAAGATTCCCGCCAACTGCGGGCCATGCTGAAACTGGTGAGGTTGGTGCGCCAGTGGGCTGGCCCCAAATACCTCCTGATCAACCGGGGCATCGGGTTGCTTCACCGCCTGCGCGGAACCGTGAACGGCGTGCTGATCGAAGCTTTCTCGACCACCTGGCAGTCCAGTGTGGAGCAGTCCAGTGTCGGGCAAGCTAGCGTGGGACAGACTAACGCTGGGCCGGCAGGTTACCGGGCCTACACCAAACCGGAACTCGAGTACACCGCGCAACTCGTAGAGCAGGTGCGGCGACAGGGGCTAGAGGTGTACGCCCTAGATTACGCCGATACGCCTCAACTGCGGAGATTCGCGCTGCGGCGGGCCGCCAGTTTCGGCCTCTCCACTTTTGTCAGCAACCGGGAGTTGTCTTTGCCCACTGGCTATGCGCCGCCGCCCAAGCGCGCTGGGGCCGCCACCGAAGCCCACCGCCAGAAAGGCCTCAGTCCCTAGCAGAAGTGGGAAGAACGTTTTAAGCGAAGATTCTGCCTCACAAGAAGATGCGCCCAGTGGACTCGGTCAGTCCGTCTGGAACGCATCTTTTGTTTGGGGTTGGCACCCTAGGGACTGGCCCTGATTCCCGAACATCCGGCCCTGCTGATCAATACGTGCGCAGCTTCACCAATCGGTTAATTTTCACAAATCATCGCAACTTTGTATCAGTTGCAGCTTTCGCGCCTGTAGCCCGACATCGTGCCGCCTGCTAAATTCAGGTCTTTGCGAATCGTATTGATCTTCAGACTGGTCGACAGATTGCAGTCGGGAGCCAGCTTGTATTCTGTGTTCAGGGCCAATTTGCCGCGTTTCACGTACTCGGCCAGCGGAGCGCATTCGCTGTATTGCTGGCACTGCTCGTTCAAGATGCCGTCAAACTTTTCGACCATCATTTTGCCCGTCCGGTCTCTGAGCAAAATCTTGTCGGGGCCGTTCTTCTGGAAGACTGCCAGCCCAAAAGCGTGCGCCTGATCCGCGACCCAGCCGTTGAAGTCGATTTGCTGCTGGGTCGTGATCTTGCCGCCGCTGACGTTTTCATCGTTTTGCAAGTTGTCAGGCTCAATGGCCGCAAAGCCCTTGTCCTTGCACATCTTGAAGCGATTCTTGAGGATGACGGCCAGCACCGAATTGGGCTTGAATACGTCTGTCACGTCCAGAAAGTATTCGGAGGGCCAATCGGGGTCTTGCTGAATCTTCAGGTAGCTGGGGTACTGATCCGAGTCAGGCCGGCCCGGTTCATAGCTGCCGACATCCAGATAGCAGACGGTGTACACGCCCTGCGCGTTCAGTTGCGCGACCTTGGCCGCCGAAGTACCGAAGCCGTCTATGTCCAGTAATTTCACGCCGGAAGGCACAGTGATACTTGAATCTTCACCCGCGCCAATTTGCCAATCCCAGGACACGATGCCTGCGGGAGGCAACTTGATGCCTGTAGCTGGGGCTGGCGTTGGCGTTGGAACTGGGGCTGGTGCAATGGGAGCAGGCGCAACTGGGGCTGGTGCAACGGGAGCAGGCGTGGGGGTCGTGGTCGCCGTCACCGGGTCGATCAGCAATTCGTCCACCAACGTTCCCCGGTTCCATGTACGCTCGCCGTTCAGAAACACCACGCTGAGGCGGTCGCCGGGGGCGATATTAAAGTTGCCAAATGCGACGGTGGCGTAAGTGGACGACTTGATTTCGAGCCGCGCCAACTCCTGCCCACTTCGGCGCAACGCGACCACCGGATTGCCCTGATAGGCCTCGGCCAGCGCCTTGATACGAATCAGGTATGTGCTTGCTTTTGTCGCGCTGGGCACGGTAAAGCGCACGCTGCTGCCGGTGCTGTACAGCCCCACCGACTGCCCGCCGCTCGCCGCTGGATCATCGATAATTTCGGCGTCGCGCAGCGTGCCCGGCTGAACAATGGTGAGGGGCTGACGTTGTTCGCCCGACAACTGGGCTGCGCGTTCTACGCTGGCCTGCTCCGCCTCAAAATGTGCGCCAGTGGCAGTTGTCATCGGGTTGCTGGGGGAACGGACGGAGGTTCCGCACGCACTCATCAACGAGGCGGTGACCAACAGCATCAGAGGAGTGTGGCGGGACTTAAACGTTTGAATAAGGCTCATGGGCGTTAGGCTATAGGTCGTTCAATTAGAGAAATAACGAAAAATCGACATGGCCTATTAGAATTCTCTCGTTCCTACCACCTTGAGAGGTTTGTGTAAAGGGTGGAGATTGTTCACATGTAAGAAAAGTGTCAGATCAACCAATTCGATTATGAATACAAGTTTACAGGAATATGAGAAATAGCGGTGTATTTGTATCACCCTGGCAATTTAAAAAAATAGGACTATTGATGGCGACCAACTATTCTTTTCACACTCGTCTAGAAGTGGCATAACTAACGAAGGTTATTAATGAAGATTTAGGCCCTTTGACTAGGGAGGGAGGAAATCGGGGATTACGTGCCCGTATTAATAAAAAAATCCGCTGTGATCATGACTTGATGCCACTGCTAAGCAGAGCGCCTGAAAAAAGCCAGCTTTAGCCCAGGGAGTCTGCGAATCTATCTGGTGAAATGAGCAAAACTTCCCAGAAAAACATGAGCCAAACTGAATCGGTTCAGACATTTGGAGGTGGTCGGCTTGCCGCCGATCTGAGTTGCTCATTCACTTGCCCGTGCCTCCCTCCTGCTCGGTCAGAACAAATGAGCGCTCTTCATGAAGTAAAAATTAAGTTGTGTTCAGAAATCCTTTCTCGTGAATGGCAACCTACGCCAGCCAACCGAGTCTGGTTTCTTGCGTGGTATCTATATCCGCCTGCACCTGCTCGCTGGTGGGCCTGCAGCGGGGCCAGGCCATGAGCAATCTTTTATCTGGGCGGCACCGTGCCCGTTGGTATGAGAGTCTGGAGAATGTCGTGTGGACAGTGCAGAAGCACAGCCAGTGTTGGCTCTGCCGCTCTGCCCACCAGTTCTGAGGAGGACAGTGACTATGCGAACCATCAAACTTGGCAGCAGTGACCTAGATGTGCCTGTGGTGTCCGTGGGCTGTATGCGGATCAATTCGTTGGAAAAGCAGGACGCAGCGCGGTTTGTGCAGACGGCGCTGGATGAAGGCGCAAATTTCTTCGATCACGCCGATATTTACGGGAAAGGGAGCTGCGAGGAGATTTTTGCGGAGGCCATCGGCATGAGCCCCAGCGTGCGCGAAAAAATCATTTTGCAGTCAAAATGCGGCATTCGCCCTGGCATGTTCGACTTTTCCAAAGAACACATTCTGTCTTCGGTAGACGGCATCCTGAAGCGCCTGAACACCGAGTACATCGATATTCTGCTGCTGCATCGCCCCGACGCCCTCGTGGAACCCGAAGAAGTGGCCGCCGCCTTCGACACACTCGAAACGTCGGGCAAAGTGCGTCATTTCGGCGTATCCAATCAGCATCCGCGCCAAATTGATCTGCTGAAAAAGTACGTCAAGCAGCCCATCGTCGCCAATCAACTGCAACTGAGCATTACCAACGCCACCATGATTACGAGTGGATTTAACGTGAACATGGAAAACGACGCAGCGGTTAACCGTGACGGTGGCGTGCTGGACTATTGCCGCCTGAACGACATCACCGTCCAGCCTTGGTCGCCCTTCCAGTTCGGTTTCTTTGAAGGCGTATTCCTCGACAACGCCAAATTCCCCGAGCTGAATGCCAAAATTGACGAGATCGCAGCCAAATATAGCGTCGGCAACACAACGATTGCGATGGCTTGGCTGTTGCGCCACCCGGCCAAGATGCAGCCCGTGACAGGCACCATGAACCTTCAGCGCCTCAAAGACTGCTGCAAAGCCAGCGAGATTCATCTGACCCGTGAGGAGTGGTACGGAATTTTGCTGGCCGCCGGAAACGTCTTGCCCTGATTTTCATTCTCTTTCTTTGCCGTCCAACAGCGCCCGTGCTACTGCCTGCGCTTGCTGGGCGGCGTTTGGGTGTTCAGTGATATGAGCCACTACCGTCGCGCCTTCTCTCAGTAGCAAAGACTGGCTGGCACGGGCCGGAGGATTGGGCGCGGCGGCCTCGGCCAAGGGGCTTTCCAGCAGAGCGACAAACCGCTCCTTGTGGTTGGGCCTCGTATAAGACAGGACGCCCCGCCAGCTTTTCTGTCATTCCGGCAACTGCGGTTTCTCGCCCCGGAATATGTCCTGCCCGGCATATTTTTCCAGTTGTACCCTCCCGCCCGTGCGGGCGCTTTGGTAAATGGCGTCCATGATTCGATGATCTTGCACGCCCTCTTCTCCCGGCGTCCACGGTGTTTTGCCATCCCTGACCCGCTCGGCGAAATGATCTATTTCCAGCCCGAATTGATCGTAGCTGCCGAATGCCGGAATAGTTTGGCCGTCCTTGTCGGTCAGGATCAGACTGAGGCCCGTGTAGGTAAAGGCAGGTTCCATCAGGGCGCTGCCTTCTTCGCCCAGCACGCGCAAAGTCGTTGTTTTGTGCGCCCCGTAACTGGTCAGGGCATTGGCGATGATGCCGTCTGGAAAGCCCAGCATAAACGACACCGATTCCTCTACTTCGCGGAATCGGGAGTCGTTTTTGGGCTGATGCTGCGCGGCAAAAACCCATTCCGGCTCGGTGCCCAGTACGAAGCGCAGGATGTTCAGGCTGTACAGGCCTACGTCGGGCAGAGGGCCGCCGCCTGCCAAGTCCAGCTTCATGCGCCACGCTTCGGCGTCTTCTTCGACTTGCACATGCATGGAATCCAGCAACTTGATAGGGCCAAGTTTCCCGCCCTGCACAGCGTCGCGGGCGGCCCAATGGTGCGGCGTGTATTGGCAGCGGTAGGCCGTCATCAGCTGTACCCCGGCGGCGCGGCAGGCATCCACCATTGCCTGAGCATCGGCAGCGTTCACCGACAGCGGTTTTTCGCACAGCACATGCTTGCCCATGCGGGCGGCCCGCTCAGTGTAGTCGCGGTGCAGGCTGTTGGGCAGCACGATATACACGCCGTCCACGTCTTCCCGGTTTTTCAGTGACTCAAAATCATCGTAGGAGTACACGTCCTCATCGGTCAGATCAAAAGCGCGGGCAAACGCGTGGCCTTCCTCCAGATCAGACGTGACCAGCGCGGCCACACGGGTATGTTTGCTGGTACGAATGGCTGGAATCAGTTCCTCGGCACTCAGTTTGCCCAGCCCGACAATCGCTAGTCCAACGCGTTTTTGAACAGATTCCGGCTCAGGAAGATCAGGTTTCAGTGGCATGGTGCCCACGCTAAAGCGGCGGTGTGCGCCTTGTTCATACGGAGCCTGAATGCACCTTTACGCTCCCATGACGGCGGCTCATCGATAGGGATCGCTTGGCCTCACATTAGCCTCAAACTCACATTCTGGGCGGTATGCTGCAAGCAGGGGATGCTGTCCCCGCAGCCACGTTTCGTTTTCCATCACCTCATTTATTCACCGCACCACTTATAGAGCGCACCAGAGGAGAACCGATGAGCTTTCTCAATAAACTCAAGGCGATGGGCAGTCAGGCAGGCAAGGAAGCGCAGGACACGTGGAGCCGCTTCAACAACACCGCTTTTGCCGACGCGACGATGGCCGCCTGTGCCCTCATTGGCGCGGCAGACGGCAAAATCGATCAGAACGAGCGCACCCGCACGGCTCAATTTATTACCACGAGCGACAAGCTCAAGGCCTTCAACGTGGCCGATATGAAAACCAAATACGACAACTTTTGCAACAAGATCACTGCCGACTTCGACTTCGGCAAGATCGAATTGATGCAGGTCATCGGGCGTGTGGCGGGCAAGCCGGATCAGGCCCGCGCCGTGGTGCAATTGGCCCTGGTGATCGCCAATGCCGACGGCGAATTCAGCCCCGACGAGCAAAAAGTGATGCGCGACGTGATTTTTGCGCTGAAGCTGACGCCCGCTGAATTCGGCCTCTGACCCACTCGTCGCCCCACGCGGCGCATGAGTATCAGATGTCAAAAGACCGCTCCAGCTTTGAGTCTCCTCAATTGTGATTGACAGAACGCTTTGACAGCGACATTCTAGAGGTAGAGTCTCATCCTGCGCTTTCGATTCGTTCTGCACCACTACTTCACATCACACCCATTTCAGGAGGGCAACATGGCAGTATCACTTTCTAAAGGCGGCAACGTTTCACTTTCCAAAGAAGCACCCGGCCTCACGGCCATCGTCATCGGCCTCGGCTGGGACCCCCGCGCCACCGACGGCAAGCAGTTCGACCTTGACGCCAGCGCATTTATGCTGAAGGACGACGCCAAAGTACGGGCCGACGGCGACTTCATTTTTTACAACAACAAAGTCTCTTCCGACGGCAGTGTGACCCACAACGGCGATAACCTCACTGGCGAAGGCAGCGGCGACGATGAAACCCTCGACGTGGATCTGACCAAAGTGCCTGCCGAAGTGCAGAAAGTCGCGCTCTGTGTCACCATCGATCAGGCCGATACGCGCGGCCAGAGCTTTGGGCAAGTGGGCAACGCTTACATTCGCGTTTTGAACAAGGCCAACGGCAGCGAAATCGCCCGCTACGACCTGTCCGAAGACGCCTCTACCGACACCGCCATGATTTTCGGCGAGATCTACCGCAATGGAGCCGACTGGAAATTCAAAGCCGTCGGTCAGGGCTACGCGGGTGGCCTCGCGCCGCTGGCCCGTAATTACGGCGTCAACGTCTAAACTTGTCTTTTGGAGGCGGGTGGGGCTGCTTGGCCTCCGCCCGCTTTTTGCTTTCGCTGAAGCTGAGCACTGACCCACAGCCAAAAGGAGTCCATGCAGACCTTTCAAACTGGACAAAAATCACCCCTGAGTGCTTTAACCCCCCAAACAGCTCTGACGCTGACGGTACGCGTTACTGGCCCCGCGCCTGAATATGACCTGATTTTGTTTGGCCTAGACGCGGCGGGCAAGCTCTCCGATGACCGTTACATGGTGTTTTTCAATCAGCCGAAGAGTCCTGAAGGCGCACTGAGCATGCAGAGCGGTGCCCGCAACGAAAAGGTCTTTCAGATCAATCTGGTGCAGCTGCCCACCTCGGTGCGCCGTCTGAGCCTCGCGTCCACAGTAGATCAGGGATCGTTTGCCGCCATCGATCATGCCGAAGTGACCCTCAGCAGCGGCGCGGGCCAGCATCTGACCTACCGCGTCACCGGGCGCGATTTTCAGCAGCAGCGGGCCATCATGTTGCTCGACATTTATTTCAAGGAGGTGTGGCGAGTTGGGGCCATCGGGCAAGGCTTCAACGGCGGGCTGGACGCACTGGTCAAGCATTTCGGCGGCACGGTGCAGGAGTCGCCGCTGGCCCGGCCCCCGGTTGCGCCGCCTACTCCGGTTGCTGCTCCACCGCCCACTCCGGCTCCCGCCGCTGCGCCCACTCCGCCCCCGCCCAGCATCAGCCTGCAAAAAATCACGCTGGACAAGCAGGGTCAAAGCACCAAGATTTCACTGCGCAAAGACGGGGGCCAAGACCCCATTCGCGTGAACCTGAACTGGGAGCGTGGCGGCAGCAAAGGTGGATTCCTCGGTTTTGGCGCGACATCGGGCGCTGACCTCGACCTGGGCTGCATGTTCGTGCTGAACAGCGGGCAGATGGGCGTGATTCAGTCGCTCGGCAACAATTTCGGCTCAGACCGTTTCGAGCCGTACATCATGCTCGACAAAGATGACCGCACCGGAGCCTCTAGCGACGGTGAAAACCTGATCATCTTCCGGCCCGATCTGATCCATACGGTGTTGATTTTCGCTTTCATCTACGAAGGAACCAGCGATTTTACCCGTGTGGGCGCACACCTGACCCTTAAAGACCCGCGTGGCAACGAAATCACGGTGCGCCTCAGTAATCCCGACATGCGCCGGACTTTTTGCGCCATTGCCAACATCGAGAACGTGGGGGGCGATATCAAAATTACCAAAGAGGAACGTTATTTCAGCGACCACTCCACCTGTGACGAGCATTACGGCTTCGGGTTCAACTGGTCGGCGGGCAGCAAATGACAAATATTCCGAACGAAAGCGCCGGAGTTTGGTGCGCCATTTCGATCGGAACAGAGTCCGTATGACCGCGCTCACGGCGGGTCAGCGGCTTCCGCTAAGCACTCTGGGCGTCGGCTCCAGCTTCACGGTACAGGTCAATTGCACCCTTGGCGGCACCGACATCACTGCCTTTGGCCTGAAGGATGGCCAGCTGTCCGATGACCGATACATGGTGTTTTTTAACCAGCCCAAGAGTCCAGAAGGGGCATTGGCGCTGACCGCTCAGGGCGTGGATACGGCCTTCAGCGTCAATTTGGCGGCCCTGCCCGCCGACATTACCGAGGTCTATTTCACCGCCACGCACGACACGACTCCGGTGGGCCAAGCCGGGGCTTTGTCAGTCACTTTGGGCAGCGCCACTTTCGATGTGAAGCCGCACCTGAAGGCCGAAAAAGCCGTGATGCTGGTGCGGCTGTACCGCCATCAGGGCGACTGGCGTTTGGCGACCATTGCGCAGGGATTCGACGGCGGCCTGGACGCGTTGGTGCGACATTTTGGCGGAGAAGTGGCCGAAGCTTCCGCGTCTGCTGCCCCGCCTGCTCCCGCCGCCGCCCCGGTCAACCTCAAAAAAGAGCGTCAGCGCGTACTGCTGGAAAAGGCCGAGCGCGAGCAACCGCAACTGGTGAGCCTGATCAAAGCTGCCTCCGTGAGTCTGGAAAAACGCGGCCTCGGAGAAGCGCAGTACCGGGTGAATCTGGTGCTGGACATCAGCGGCAGCATGTACGACGAGTACCGCTCCGGGTCGGTGCAGGCCCTTGCCGAGCGGGCTTTGGCACTAGCCTCGCGTCTTGACGACGATGGAGAAGTCGAAGTGTACCTGTTCGGCCTCAAGGCGCACCGCAAAGGCTCCTTGTCGCTGGGCAACGTGGCCGGATTCGTGGCCCGCATGGACATCAAGCTGGAAGGCGGCACCCATTACAGCCCAGTGATGACGCTGATCCGTGACGACGCCCGCGCGGAAGGCCACCGCCTACCCACGCTGGTGCTGTTCATCACCGATGGCGGCACGTCTAACCGCCCCGCCGTCGTCAAGCAGATGATGGAAGCTGCCCACGAGCCGATTTTCTGGAAATTCATGGGCATCGAAGCGGGCCGCGTGGACTTTGATTTTCTGGAAAAGCTGGACGACCTGAAGGGCAGGCGTGTAGACAATGCTGACTTTTTCCGCGTGCCCGCCCCTATTCGTATTCCAGACGGCGAACTTTTTGAACTGCTGGTGAATGAACTCGATTCGTGGCAACGCGACGCCAAAGCGCAAGGTATTCTGACCTGAGCCACCCCCGTTAACACTTTCTCTTACTCTGGAGGCAACACCTATGGCTATTTCACTGCAAAAAGGGCAACAGATCAGTCTGGCCAAAGAAGCTGGCCCCTCGCTGGGCGTGGTTCGCATGGGTCTCGGCTGGGACGCCATCAAGAAGAAGGGCTTTATGGGCTTTGGCGGTGGGCAAGTCGCCGTTGACCTGGACGCCAATGCCCTCCTGTTCGACGCTCAGGGCAATCTGGTGGACGCCGTGTGGTTCCGGCAACTGCAAAGCAAAGACGGCAGTATTAACCACAGCGGAGACAACCGCACAGGAGCGGGCGACGGCGACGACGAGACCATTACAGTGGATTTGGCCCGCCTGCCCGCCAGCGTTGTGACCGTCATTTTTAGCGTCAACAACTACACTGGGCAGGATTTCAATCAGGTCGAAAACGCCTACTGCCGCCTCGTGAATACGCAGGGCGAAAAAGAAATCGCCCGCTATAACCTGTCGGCGCAGGGCGGCCACAGCGCTATGATTCTGGCGAGCCTGAAACGTCAGGGCAACGACTGGACGATGACGGCCATCGGCACAACCTCACGTGGGCGCACCTACAACGACAACTTGCCCGATATGAAGCCTTACCTGTAAGCAGTTCGAGCAACCTTATTTGAACGGGCGTCCTCTGTGATGTCCGTTCTTCTCTTTGATTGCTACTCCAGTCCCGTCCCCAACATCGCCAACGGATGACGGTTCATATCTTTATAAAGCAGATATTTGCTCCAGCTTCGGCCCAATGCACCGTACCACTGAGGGCAATACGTGCCCATCCAGATCACGTCACCTGTGCCTACGGGGTAATAGGTGTCCTGCAATTTATACAAACCCTCGCCTTCCAGCATCAGCAGGCCGTGTTCCATGTAATGAATCTCGGAATAAGGGAGGCTCGCGCCGGGGGCGAAGCTCATGGTGGACATCATGAAGTCGAAGCGGGCGTCGTCGGGTAGCAGTTTGCGGGCCATCAGGTGGTCGTCGCCCTCGAAGGCGTAACCGGGATTTTCGTGCTCATTACCCCATACCACGTCCGGCGCGGCTTGCCCTACTGCGGCCTCATACGGTTTTTCAAACACGGCAAGGCGCGTGGGCTGTGTGGCGGTCAGCGTATGCGCCGTCCGTGCCGGGGCAAACACATAGTCGGACGGCCCTAGCCTGCGCGTTTCCCCGTCTATGCTCACCTCAATTTCACCGTCCAGCACGAAGGCAAAGCGTTGGTAACCGTGTGCGGATTGGTTGGCCTGCGCGCCCTGCGGCATCTCGGCAGTGAACTGCACGAAGCGGGCGCGGAGGCCGATCACCGGGGCAATATGTAGAACAATCGCGCTGCCGGGCCACTCGGCCAGCGCCGTGCGAACGAACGTTTCGGGCGTGATGACAGCGTGCGACTGTTGCAGGCTGCTGCGGGTGTGGCCGAGGTGTTTCATAGGACTCCTTGAATATGCGGTGTTAATAGCCTGCTTCTGACCTGGTTGTCAAACTGCCCATTCTGGTAAACCGCGTGGCCCCGTAGATACGTCGCTTGAACTTGGCCCCCAAACGAAGTGCCGACATACGGATTTTGCTGCCAGCGGTCATGCAAATCGGTATGTTCCAGTGTCCAGCGGTGGCCCAAATTGACCAAGGCAAAATCGGCGTCTGTGCCTATGCGGAGTTCACCTTTTTGGGGCAGATTGAACCGCCGCGCCGGGTTTAGAGCGGTCATGGCCGAAATGGCCCCCATAGCCAAACCGCGCTGCCCGTATCCATCGGTCAGCAACACATTCAGCGTACTCTGTGCGCCGCTGATGCCGCCCCACAAGGCGAAAAAGTCGTCACTGGTTTTCAAATCGGGCGGGGCGGGGGAGTGGTCGGAACCGATGATGTCTATTTCGCCGCGCAGTAAGGCAGCCCACAAGTCGTCCTGTACCGCCTGCGGGCGCAGCGGTGGCGCACACTTCAGGGCCGCCCCGATGCGTTCCACGTCTGCGTCGGTGAAATGCAGGTAATGGGGGCAAGTTTCGGTGCTCACGTCCACGCCCCGCGCTTTGGCTTCGACGGCCAAGGCCACCGCCTGCCCGCTGCTGAGGTGAACCAAGTGCAGCGGCGCATCCAACTCCTGCGCGTAGAGCAGGGCGCGTTGTACAGCTTCCAGTTCCGTTACCACCGGGCGCGAATTCAGATAGTCGCGGGCCGAGGAAGCCCCCCCAGCGCGGGCCAACTCGGTCAGGCGGCGCGTAAAGCCGTCGCTCTCGGCGTGGGTGGCGAGGGGGAGGCCGAGGCGCTTGGCGGCCTTCAGGCCCTCGTACAGCGTCACGTCATCCACCGCCGGAAATTCATCCAGCCCGCTGTGACTCATAAACGCCTTGAATCCGATGACGCCCGCCCCCGCCAGTTCGTCCATCTGGTCTACATTTTGGGGAGTCAGGCCACCCCACAGTCCAAAATCCAGCAGCGATTTGGCCTCGGCTACGGCGCGTTTGGCTTCAAACGTGGCCGCGTCCAGCACCGGGGGCGAGGAATTGAGTGGCATATCGAAAAAACTGGTGGCTCCGCCCGCTGCCAGTGCCCGCGTGCCGGTCTCGAAGCCTTCCCAGTGGGTGCGTCCCGGCTCGTTCAAGTGCACATGAGCGTCCAGTCCGCCGGGAAACAGGTGCAGGCCGGACGCGTCCAGCGTATGCGCGGCCCCGTCCAGAAGCTCATCGGCAAGGGCAACGATTTGCCCGCCTTCCACCGCGAAATCTGCCCGACGTTCGCCCTGTGCCGTGACGAGGGTGCCGCCCCGAACGATCAGATCAAAGCCCATGCTTGCCCCCTGTGCTGCCAGATTGCGCCGCCAGCAGATGCAAGAAGCGCTCGCCTAGCGCCAAAGCATCGGTTACATCTTCTGCTAACACTGCCTCGTCGGGGTGGTGGCTCAGGCCGCCCGGCGAGCGCACGAACAGCATGGCAGAGGGCATCCGGGCGGCCATCACCATCGCGTCATGGCCCGCACCGCTCACGAGTTCGGGGTGCGGCAAACCCACGTCTGACGCCGCCTGATGCAGCAGCGCCCGAAACTGCAGGTGCATCGGCGTGGCCTGAACTTCCATTTTCGGCATGACCGTCACCGTGACGCCGCGCTCACTGGCAAATTGTTTAGCCGAATCCAGCAGTTCCGGCAACGCCGCCAACCGTACCTCGTCGTGGGCGTGGCGGATGTCGAGCGAACAGCGCACCTCGCCGGGAATCACGTTGCCAGCACCGGGCTTCACGTCCATCATGCCGACTGTGGCGACCAATCCGGGTGTGCTGCGTGCCAACTCCTCGGCGGCCACCACGAAGCGGGCGGCGGCGGCCAAAGCGTCCCGTCGCAGCGGCATCGGCGTGGTTCCGGCGTGCGAGGCTCGGCCCGTAAAGGTCAAGTCAAGTCGGCTCTGTCCCGCAATCGCTTCTACAATTCCGACGCTCTGGCCCGCCGCTTCCAGCACTGGCCCCTGCTCGATATGAATTTCAAAGAATCCCAGCGTCTCCCCGATGATTTCGGCAGATGGCAAGGCCTCGGCATCCAACCCGAATTCGGTCAGTGCATCGCGCAAAGTTTGGCTGCCTGCGTCGCGTAAATCCAACATCGGCCCCGCCGTTCCCAACAGTGCCAGACTGCCAAAAAACGACGCACCGTAACGCACGCCTTCCTCCTCCGAAAAGCCCTGAACCTCCAGCGCAAACGGCAACCGCGTACCGCTCAACGTTTCCACCAGCGCGAACCCCAGTACCACGCCCAGAATGCCGTCATAGGCTCCGGCGTTCGGCACGGTGTCCAGATGCGATCCCAGATACAGCGTGGGCGCGTTCGGCTCAGTTCCTTCCCAGCGGCAGCGCAGGTTTCCGGCGGCGTCCACACGGCTGGTCATGCCCAAGCGCCGGGCCCAATCCTCCAGAAAGGCGTGAACATCATGCATGGGTGGTGTCAGAAACAGGCGCGTGATGCTGCCGGGCGTGGTGGTGAATCCGGCCAGCGTGTGGCAGGCGTCCAGTACGGTCTGGGTCAGGTCTGGTTGGGTGGTGGTCATGCTGAGCCCTCCATTAATTGCTGTGCTGCACGGGGGAAATAGGGAATGCAGATTTCGTTCAAGACCAGATGATCGAGGAATCTGGCTTCTGGCGCAGAATCATCGACTTGGGCGCGGCGTTCTTGCAGATATCGCTCCGGCGTCAGGCGTTCGCCCCCTTCCATTTCTGCGCCGCAGCTCACCCACTGCCACAGTTGGGCGCGGGCCAGTTCTGCGGTGGCAGTGTCCTCGATTCGGCCCCCACGCACCAGCACACCACTTCCCACATACCATGCCTTAAATACATCTAGCGCCAGTCCAATCGTGTCCTGCACAGTCTCTAGCGGCAGCGGACGGGCGGCGGGTAGATTTAGCAACCGCTCCCGCGTGCGCTCTGGCAATTCGGGGGGCAGCGGCTCGGCGCTTCTGCCCTCAAAGCCTGCCCGCACCGCGCCCAGCAGTTGCGGAAGTCCAGCCCAGGCTGCTGTGAACCCCTGCATGGCTTCGCGGCGTTTGTCAGCCTGCACAGTGTCCAGCGTG
Organism: Deinococcus sp. QL22; assembly: GCF_023370075.1. Lineage (NCBI taxonomy): Bacteria > Thermotogati > Deinococcota > Deinococci > Deinococcales > Deinococcaceae > Deinococcus > Deinococcus sp. QL22. The sequence continues at coordinate 144,235 of NZ_CP097154.1, read as the reverse complement.
GATTGCGGGTTGGCTGCATCGGGCGCAACGGCGGCGCTTCCGCCAATCGCCGCTGCGTTACGGCGCTGGCACACGCGAACCAAGGCTTCGGCATAGGCCCGCATCGCGTCCACGTCCATGCCCAACTCGGCGCGGGGCGGCATGGCCGCACTTTTTTTTCCCACAAATTTGGTCAAACTGAAGACGTAGTCCCAGCGCCCCGCGTTCAGGCCGTAGGCTCGCCCGCGCAGGACGTACAGCAGGGCGTCGGCGTGCAGCACACCTGAAAACGTCTCTATTTGCAGGCACACCCGGATAGAATTGGGGGCCAACTCCAGTTCCGTTTCGGCCAATGCCAGCGCGTCTTCCCAAAATTTCGCCTCGGCCACCGTTTCCAGCTTGGGAATATACAGGTGAAGCGGTTGCTGGGGGCGCGCCGCCACAGTGGCGGCCAGATCGCACAGGCTGGCGATTCCGGGGCCGTCAAAGTTCAGCCCTTCCTCCACCGCATACAACGCACGGGGCCGCGCCAGCAGCGGTTTTTCGGTTTGGGTGGCCCAAGCCAGAGCGTCATAAGCCGCCTGCACATTGGCCTGCGTGGGGGCAAACGTGTCGTCAAAATCGATCACCACCGCGTCTGCATCCGAAGCCAAAGCTTGCCGCAGTGCGTGCACATCCGAGGCCTCCACGATCAGTTCGGCGCGGCGGCCCAGCAAGTCGGCGGGAATTGGCGCGGCGGTGTATTCGGGCGGCAGAGGCGACTCAGTGTTGATAGGAAGTGCGTCCCAGCGGGCACGCAGCGCGGTATGCAGGCGCGAGGCCAACTGGTGCGCCAGTGGTGAAAGTCGGATGGATTCGGCTGGAATTGGACTGGGCGGAGTCATGAGGCTTCCTTGGCAGAGTTCTGAGAAAAGAGAGGAGAGCGGGGAGCTTTGGCCCCAGCCTATCAACCCGCAAGACAGATGGACTCCAGATATTTAGGCGTCTAGGTTTCTGCTCCTGTTTCTGAACTGGGCCTATGCTGAGGCCGTCATGCCAGCGCCCATTGCCGATCCCCGCGCCCTGCTGGACGCCACCTACCGCGCGGCACTGCGGGCCACCGACGCAGGCGACCTGGTGCGGACGCGGTTGCTTCAACCCGGTTCCACGCCCCCGGTCCTTATCGCCGCATTCGGCAAAGCCAGCCTGCGGATGCTGGACGCGACTCTGTCAGTCTTTCCAGAATCGCGGTTTCTAGCCCTCGCGCCAGACGGCCTGCACATCAGCCCAGCCGTGCAATCCGCTCTGAATCGGGGTCAAGGCGAACTCCACTTCGCCCGCCATCCTGTTCCCGATGAACGAGGTGTGCTTGGGGCGAGGCGGTTGCTGGAACGGGTAAACGGGTTGCAGCCTGGCGCAGAACTCCTGGTCTTGGTTTCAGGCGGCGGAAGTGCGCTGCTGTGTGCGCCCTGGGGCGTGACGTTAGAGCAAAAGCAGGCGTTGACGCAGGATTTACTGGCATCTGGCGCAAGCATTCATGACCTGAATACCGTTCGCAAACACCTCTCCCGTGTCAAGGGCGGGCAGTTGGCGCAGGCGGCTCTGGGGCGCGGCGCGTCCGTCACCGCCCTCCTCCTCTCCGATGTGATCGGGGATGATCCCAGCGTCATCGCGTCCGGCCCCACCGTGCCCGATTTGACAACGTTTGCCGACGCATTGGCCGTGCTGGACAGATTTGGTCTGGGTCATCCGGCAGCGCGGGAGCATCTGCAACGCGGCATAAACGGAAAATTGCCTGACACGCCCAAATCCGGCCCCGCTTTTGCCCGCGTTCACACAGAAGTCATCGGCTCCAATCGCCTGCTTCTGAATGCGGCGGCGGCTCACCTGGAATCTCAAGGCGTGCGGGCCGTCATTCTAGGCGATTCCTTCGGTGGCGAGGCCCGCGACCTGGCCGCCCTCCATGCCGCCATTGTTCGTGGCGTGTATGGGTCTGGCACGTCTGCTCCGCCTCCAGTAGCCCTGATTTCCGGTGGAGAAGCTACCGTCACACTCGGCCTACATCCGGGCGTCGGTGGGCGAAATCAGGAATTTGCGTTGACCCTGCTGCTGGAATTGGAAGGCCGGAACCGGAATCTCTGGGGCTTGTCGGCAGGTTCGGACGGGATAGACGGGGCGTCTGCCGCAGCCGGGGCTTTCCTCAGCCCAGACAGCCTTCAGCGGGCGCGGGCGCTGGGCCTCAATCCTGCCGTCGCCCTGTACCGTCACGATTCCGGCTCCTTCTTCTCCGCTCTGGGCGACGCCCTGAACACTGGCCCTACTGGACAAAACTTGAATGACTTGCGCGTGCTGCTGGCTCTCTAGTATTTACAGTGGAATAACAAAGTAAGCGGTTATCCACAGGGAGGGCTCACTTGCATTCCCTCCAGCGCCGTCCTACAGTGACTTCAGAGCTTCGTTACACCCCAGACGGCTGTTCTGCATGGATAACCAGCCGTCCGCTCCGAGCTTTCCAGCCCTGTGCGTCAACCATGCGTTTGCCCCCTCCGTGCAGGACTACGGGAGGCGGCAGACGCACGCTGACCACCGGGCTTTTCTCGTGTTCACCCCATTGCCTCACGCGCTTTTGTGCCACCCTTTCAGACATCAGGAGGCCCATCCATGCCCAAACTGCATACTCTAGAATTGACCATCAACGGGCGGCCCCAGACCGCGCCGGATGTGCGCCCACACACTACCTTGCTGAACTGGCTGCGCGATCAGGGTTTAACGGGCTGCAAAGAAGGCTGCGCGGAGGGCGAGTGCGGGGCCTGCGCGGTGCTGGTGGCGCGGCCTGACGAACACGGCGGCACGCGGCTGGAATCGGTGAATGCCTGCCTTGTCCTGATGGGGAGTCTGGCAGGGCAGGAAGTGGTGACGGCGGAAGGGCTGGGGCGTCCGGGTGTGCTTCATCCCGTGCAGCACGAGTTAGCGGTGCGCGGTGGCTCGCAATGTGGCTACTGCACCCCCGGCTTTGTGGTCAGCATGGCCGCCGAATATTACCGGCCAGAACGCGCTGCGGGTGACGCACATCACGGCCCGAATGGATTCGACATTCATGCGCTGAGTGGGAACCTCTGCCGCTGCACCGGCTACCGCCCCATTCAGGACGCGGCTTACGCCCTCGCTCCGCCCGCTGAGGCCGACGCACTCGCCCAGCGCCGTACCCAAGCGCCGCCCATGCCCCAGCCCACGCATCTCAGCAGCCCAGACGGCGACTTTCACCGCCCCGCTACTTTGGCCGAAGCTGTGGCGTTGCTGGCCGCTCACCCCGACGCCAAAGTGCTAGCGGGCGGCACCGATTGGGGTGTGGAGGTGAATTTGCGCCATGCCCGCGCAGGCGTGACCATCGCGGTAGACAGGCTGCCGGAACTCCGCACGCTGACCGGTACCGACCACTATGTAGAACTTGGCGCGGGCCTGAACCTGTCGGAACTGGAGCGGCGCCTGGGCGACCAGATTCCGCTGCTGCGCGAGTGGTTTCCGCACTTTGCCTCGCGCCTGATCCGCAACAGTGCCACGCTGGGCGGCAATCTGGGCACTGCTTCGCCCATCGGAGACAGCCCGCCCGTGCTGCTGGCGCTGGATGCGGGCGTGGTAGTGGTGGGGCCAGATGGTGAACGCGAAGTGCCGCTGGCCGACTATTTCACGGGTTACCGCCAGACGGTGCGTCTTCCTGGCGAACTGATCCGCGCCGTCCGAATTCCGCTACCACTTGCACCTATCGCGGGTTTTTTCAAGATTGCCAAACGCCGCTTCGACGATATTTCCAGTGTGGCGGTAGGGATTGCGCTGGAACTGGAAGGCCAAACGGTGCGCCGTGTTCGCATCGGCTTGGGTGGAGTGGCCGCCACGCCCATTCGCGGACTGAAGGCTGAAGCTGCGCTGACTGGTCAAATCTGGAACGAACAAAATGTGCGCCAAGCCGCCAAACTCCTCGGCACCGAGGGCACGCCGCTGGACGATCACCGCGCTTCGGCCGCTTACCGCGCCGCCATGCTGGAGCAGACCTTGCTGAAGTTCTACTTTGAACGAACGGCGCAGCGTCAGGAGGTGCCTGTATGAGCCTGTTCGAACGTCCGCCGCTGGGTGCAGTAGGCGACTCCGTACCGCACGAAAGCGCCGACCTGCACGTCACTGGGCACGCGCTGTACACCGATGACCTCGGCGTGCGGCTGCAAGGGCTGCTTCATGCCTGGCCCCTGCAAGCGCCCCATGCCCACGCCCGAATCCTGAGGCTCGACACCGCGCCCGCCCTGAGCGTTCCCGGTGTGGTACGCGTCCTGACCGCCGCCGACGTGCCGGGCGTCAACGATGCGGGCGTGAAGCACGACGAACCGTTGTTTCCTGAGGAAGTCATGTTTCACGGTCACGCGGTCTGCTGGGTTCTGGCCGACAGCGTGGACGCGGCGCGGCTTGGATCGGAAGCCATACTTGTTGAATACGAAGTCCTGCCCGCCCTCCTGACCATCTCCGAAGCAGTCTCAGCCGAGAGTTTTCAGGGGTCGCAGCCCACCCTACGCCGGGGCGACGTGTCGCTGGGCTTTGGGGAAGCCGCACATATCTTCGAGGGTGAATTCGAGTTTGGCGGCCAGGAGCATTTTTATCTGGAAACCAACGCCGCGCTTGCCTACACCGACGAATCGGGCCAGATGTTCATTCAGTGCAGCACCCAGCATCCCACTGAAACACAGGAAATCGTGGCGCATGTGCTGGGCCTGACTTCCAGCCAGGTGACCGTACAATGCCTGCGGATGGGCGGCGGCTTTGGCGGCAAAGAGATGCAGCCACACGGCTTCGCGGCCATTGCCGCACTGGGCGCGACCCTCACCGGAAGGCCCGTGCGCCTCCGCCTGAACCGCACCCAGGACCTGACCATGACCGGCAAACGCCATCCTTTTCATGCCCGCTGGAAGGTGGGTTTTGACGCATCAGGCCGCCTGAATGCCCTGCAAGCCGTCTTAAGCAGCGACGGCGGCTGGAGCCTCGACCTCTCCGAACCCGTGCTGGCCCGCGCCCTGTGCCACATCGACAACGCCTATTACATCCCACATGTGGAGGTACTGGGCCGAATCTGCAAGACCAATAAAACGTCCCAGACAGCTTTCCGGGGCTTTGGCGGGCCACAGGGCATGCTGGTCATCGAAGATATTCTGGGCCGCTGTTCGCCGCTGCTGGGGCTAGACCCTGCCGACCTGCGCCAGCGCAACTTTTACGCGCCCGGAGAAGCCACACCCTACGGCCAGCCCGTGCGCCACGCCGAACGGCTGCAAACGGTGTGGCAAACGTTGCTGCATAAGAGCGATTTCGCCGCCCGACAAGCCGAGATTGGGGCCTTCAATGCAACCCATCCACACACCAAACGCGGCCTCGCCATCACGCCCGTCAAGTTCGGAATTTCCTTCAATTTCACGGCCTACAACCAGGCGGGGGCACTCGTTCATGTCTACAAAGACGGCTCCGTCCTGATCAATCACGGCGGTACCGAAATGGGGCAGGGGCTGCACACCAAGATGATTCAGGTAGCGGCGACGGCGCTGGGCGTCCCCCTGAAGTGTGTGCGACTTGCTCCAACCCGCACCGACAAAGTGCCGAATACCTCCGCGACGGCGGCCAGTTCCGGGGCCGACCTGAACGGCGGGGCCATCAAAGATGCCTGCGACCAGATCAAGGAGCGCCTCGCGGCGGTGGCGGCAGGTGCGCTGGGCGTGCATCCCAACGATGTTCGCTTCGAGAATGGCCGGGTCTATCCGCTGGGCCACCCCGATCAAGGCCTCGATTTTGCCAAGCTCGTCCACGACGCCTACCACCTCCGCACCCAACTCTGGGCGGCGGGCTACTACCGCACGCCGGGCCTGCACTGGGATCGGGCGGCCATGCAAGGCGAGCCGTTCAAATATTTCTCTTATGGCGCGTCAGTGTCAGAAGTGGAAGTGGACGGCTTTACGGGCGCTTACCGCCTGCTCCGCGCCGACCTGCTGCACGATGTGGGCGATAGCCTTTCTCCCCTGATCGATATAGGACAAGTGGAGGGCGGATTCGTGCAGGGCGCTGGCTGGCTGACCTTAGAGGAGTTGCGCTGGGATACGAGTAACGGGCCGCACCGGGGCCGCCTCGCCACCCAGTCGGCCAGCACCTACAAGCTGCCCAGCTTTTCCGAGATGCCCGAAATCTTTAACGTGGCCCTGCTGGAACAGGCCACCGAAGACGGGGTGGTCTACGGTTCCAAGGCAGTCGGAGAGCCGCCCCTGATGCTGGCGATCAGCGTGCGAGAAGCTCTGCGCCAGGCCGCCGCTGCCTTTGGCCCCAGTGGACGCGCCCAACAACTCGCCAGCCCCGCTACCCCCGAAGCCGTGTTCTGGGCACTAAAAGAAGCCCGGCAGGAACGGACAGAAGCGGAAGGAGTGGCGGCGGATGACTAGTGGGGGTGTGGGAAAAGCAAAAGCACCAGCCTCACAGTTTCTACCTGTCCACCCATCGATCCGAACGCCCCTATCCGTGTGAGGCCGTCGTCCACGCAGTAGGCCGGCCAATTCCAGCTCAAAGACAACTGGCAATTCCACTTCAAGAGAGGGATTGGGCCGAGTGTGGACGTGACAAGATCAATCCTGCCTAGTGCAACGACAAATTCCCCTGAACCCTTTGGGGCTGGGGGTGGGGGAGGCAAACGTGGGAGTTCCCAAGAAAACCATCCTCAATGCCCAACCAAGGAACCCAAATTGAACTGGCTCGCCGCCCTCCAATACCTGACCGACTCCCAAGAACCCGGCGTCCTGATTACCATCGCCGCTGTGCGTGGTCATGCCCCGCGTGAGGCTGGAGCCAAAATGGTGGTCAGCCGGAGCGAAACGTGGGACAGCGTGGGCGGCGGCAACCTGGAAGCCACCGCCGTAGCCCGCGCCCGCACCCTGATTCGCACCAGCGCCCAAGCCCCCGAACTCCTGACCTCGCGCCTGACCGACACTGCCCCCAACGAATATGGCCGCCAGTGCTGCGGCGGTGAGGTAACGCTACTGCTAGAGCCGTTGGCAACGGTGCGCCCCCACATCGCCCTATTCGGCATTGGGCATGTGGGGCTAGAACTTGCGCTGATCCTGTCGCGGCTGCCTGTGCATCTGCACCTCACCGATTCGCGGGCGGCGCAACTGGCCCCCGAACGGCTTGCAGGACTGGCGGCGGGCGCATCTACCGTTCACCTTCATCCCGTTCCGATTCCAGAACTGACCCTGCCCGACCTTCCCGCCGGAAGTCACATCGTCGTCATGACCCACGACCACGCCGAAGACGCCGCCCTGTGTGACGCGGCCCTGCGCCGCCCCGATCTGGGATGGATTGGGCTGATCGGCTCCAGTGTCAAATGGATTCGGTTCCGCGAGCAACTGAAGGCGGTGGGACATAGCGAAGTCGACTTGACGCGCATCACCACGCCCATTGGCCTGCCCGGAATCCGGGGCAAAACGCCCGCCGTGATCGCAGTCAGTGTGGCGGCCCAACTCGTGGAGGTGTTGGAAACCCACACATTTCCTGCTTTCCAGAAGGATTCTGTTGCTTTACAGACCAGTCAAGAAACCGCTGACTAATCCTCCATTCCACCAAATCCGTCCTTCTTCCCATTCGCTGTACTCAAGAAAAATCCGAACCTGAATGAATTTTTTCGGAATACCCCCAAAGGATTTCATGACCCTCTACCGCGCCACTTTTCTGCACACGCCTGCCAATCCCTTCCACTCCGATCAAGCCCTGCGCACCGAAGACGATGGCGGCCTGCTCGTCCAGAACGGCCAGATCATTCAGAGCGGCAGTTTTGCCACCGTTCGCGCCGCCTTTCCCGACGCCCCAGTAGAAGACCTGCGCGGCGGCCTGCTGCTCCCCGGATTCATAGACACCCACGTGCATTACCCGCAGGTTCGCGTGATTGGCGGGTTGGGGTTGCCGCTACTGGAATGGCTGGACACCATCACCCTGCCCGAAGAGGCCAAATTTGGCAATGATGCCTACGCCGCCGCCATTGCCCGCGAATTCGTGTCAGGCCTGACTAGCAACGGCACGACCACTGCCCTGATCTTCGGCTCCCATTTTGCCAGCGCCGTCGATATTTTGTTTCAGGAAGCCAGTCGGGTGGGGCTGCGGGCGGTGGCGGGGCAGGTCGTCTCTGACCGGATGCTGCGCCCAGAACTGCATACCACGCCTTCGCTGGCCTACACGGAAGGAAAGGCCTTGATAGAGCGTTGGCATGGGCAGGGAAGGAATCTCTACGCGGTCACACCGCGATTCTCCTTATCTGCCTCAGAAGGAATTTTGGACGCCTGTGCCGGGCTGATGGCCGAGTTCCCCGACGTCTGCTTTACCAGCCACATCAACGAAAACGGGCGCGAAATTCAAACTGTGCGCGATCTGTTTCCCAGTAGCCGCGATTATCTGGACACCTACGAACGCGCCGGACTGGTCACGCGCCGCACCGTGCTGGCCCACAGCGTTCACCCCACAGACCGGGAACTGGGCGCAATGGCCGAACACCGCTGCACCGCCGCACATTGCCCATGCAGCAATTCGGCGTTGGGGAGCGGAAGGTTCCCGCTGGGGCGTCATCTCGCGGCGGGCGTTCACGTGTCCCTTGGCACCGATGTGGGCGGCGGCACGGGCTTTTCTATGCTCAAGGAGGGCTTGCAGGCCCATTTCATGCAGCAGCTGATGGGGCCAGCCGGCGTACCGCTCTCACCCGCACACTTGCTGTACCTCACCACCCGCGCCGGGGCCGAAGCCCTCGATCTAGACGGCCAAATCGGAGATTTCAGCGCAGGCAAAAGCTTTGACGCCGTGTACTTTCGCCCGCCAGAAGGCAGCATCATGCACACCGTGTTGGCCCATGCCTCCAGCACCGAACGCGCTCTGGCCTCCCTGTTCGCGGGCGGCACACAAAGCGACGTAGCGCGGGTATGGATCGGCGGTGACTCGGTGTATGCCCGTTCCCCACAGCCGCAAAAAAATCCCCAGCTTAGGCAGCTGGAGATGTGAGGGGCCGTGTAGGTTTGCTTTAGTCCGCAGATTGGGCGCTGACCGGTGCCGCACCCTCTACTTTGGTGCGTCCACGTGAGGCTTGTCCGCCTTTGCGTCCAGCAGCACGCGCTTCTTCGGAAGTAAATTGGTGGGCGTTGCCGCTGGCATGGGCCGCCTGGCCGCCTTTACTGGCAATTTCGCGCTGCTTTTGAGGATCCATCCGGGCAAAGCCGCGCCCACTTCCACTCTTCACACCATTTTTATCACTGTTGCTGGTCATGTCACGCCTCCGGACAAATCATTTGCACTATGGAGCAGATGCTTCCGCTCTCTAGGGCCGAGTCTGCCGCGTTTGGCGTGCTCACCCTACCCATCTCACTAAAGGCTCGACAGTAGAAAATGTTTGCCTTACGTGAATTTAATAAAGGATAATTAATTTTCTACTCATATTAAGAAAGACATAGGGGTCTTTCTCATTGTATGGGCCGCTCTTTAGTCTATCGGCTCGGCTTCAGCGACTCCTCTGCTGGGCAGCGGTGGATTAAACATAACCTGATGTAATGTCTTCGATCTTTTTGTGGCTTCGGCGGCCAAGGCCAGAAGTTGCTGTGCCTCAGCGGGTGCACTGATCTGGAGGCTCTCTCCAGTCCGCTGGAGCAGCAGTCTCTTTTCTTCCAAAATTCTGAGAGTCTGCCAGAAAGATTTTTCGACGCTCTCCGTCACTTCGTCAAGCAGCGCGGCGGGGCTATAGGCGTGACCGGTGTGGCAGCGGTAGCGAATCAGGTTGCCCTCGTGAATTTGAAGCAGGCTGCCGTGACATTCCGGGCAGGTCAGGGGAATGGGCGTGCCCAGACCCATTACGCCAAGGTCAAAACCGTTTCTCTCGGCAGCGATCTGAATTTCTACATTGATCCGCTTCAATTCGTCTTCCACGTCTTTCACTTCGATTCCACCAGCACCGGTTTCAGTGGCTGCCGTTAACTCTATCAATGAGGCGGCCAGCTCAGATAAAGGCTGCACCATGTCCACCTCTACCTGCCGAATCGCGTTCAGCGGCATGTCCTCGTATCCAGCCTCTTGCGGGCGCTGCACAATGGTCGTTCCGCCCAGCCGCCCCACCGTCCACAGCCCGGAGGTTCCGTCATCAAGCATCCCCGACAGCACCACGCCCACCACACGCGGCCCGTAAGTGTACGCCGCTGAGCGAAACATGGCGTCTACCGAAGGCCGGAAGCGGTTTTCCTTCGGCCCCTTTTTGACCAGCATCCGGCCAGCTTCTAGCAGCAAATGATGGTCGGGTGGGGCGACATATACCCGTCCGGCACGGATGGCCTCGCCGTCTTGGGCATGTTCGGCAGGCAGCGCCCCGGCACGGCTAAAAATTTCGGGGAGGTAGCTGGGGCTGTAGGACGGAATGTGCAGCACCACGAAGATGGGGGCCGGAAAATTGGCTGGCAAATAAGAAAGCAGTTGCCGCACGGCTTCCACGCCGCCCGCTGACGCGCCGATCACGATGATGCGTTGATGGTCATTGCCTGCAAAAGGTCTTGCTTGGTCGCCAGAGTGGGACACCAGAGCCAAATCATCTGGAAGAATCATGGCCTGAGAGTAGGGTTTTGCTGCCCTGTAGTGAAGTCTGATTAAGCCTTTACCCGTGCTGCCCCGGCTCTTTGGGAAAGGCCACCCAAATGCTCGCGCCCTCCCCCTCTTTGCCCTCGGCCCACACACGCCCGCCGTGCCGCAGGGCGATGCGCCGTACCAGCGCCAGTCCCAGCCCTAATCCCTCCATTTCGCCGTCCGTGTGTAGGCGCTGAAAAATCCCAAAAATCCGGTCTTTGTGCCGCATGTTGAAGCCCCGGCCATTGTCGCGGACACAGATCAAGTGTTCGCGCTCGTTTTCCTGTGTGCTGATCCGCACGTGGGTTGGCTTGTCTACCGAACTGAACTTGACGGCGTTGTTCAGCAATTGCGAAAACAGCAGGTGTAGCGTGCGGCTATCGCCGTAAATAGTGGGCAACGGATCCTGGGACAAACTAACTTGGCGGCCCTGCAATTCACTCTTCATGCTTTTGCGGACATCCGCCATGACGCGTTCCAGGCTGACCGGAAAAAAGCGGGCGCGCTGGCGGCCAGCCTTAAAATAGGTGTGGAGTGCGCCGACCAGTTCATTGAGATGATGGACTCCAGCCAGTACTTCTTGCAAATCGTGCCCGCCTTGTGGCCCCTCGGCGGTGGCCAATTCGTGCAGTTTGCTGGCGTGGACATTAATTTGCCGAATCGGAACGCGCAGGTCTTGCGTCACCGACTGCACCAACGCCTCCAATTCATCATTCAGTTCCTGAATTTGTGCGGCGCGGGCCTGTGCCCGTTCTTCCAGCGTGGCGTTCAGCAGCGATATGGCTTCCTGCGCCTCTTTCAGCGGCGTAATGTCGATAACGGCGGCGCGAGCGTGCTGCAGTGCGCCGTCTGGGGTCTGCCTGTCCAGGGTCTGTATATCTGAGGATTGCGTCGCGACCGCATCTATTTGGGCATGGAACGCTTGCCCATCTTGGCGCACCAGCGTCAGTTCTACTCGGCACGGCAAGCGGGTTTCAAAAACGCGCCGCAAAAACACAGCAAAATGGGAGCGGAAGCTTTCCTGTACGAAAACAGGCAACCGCCGTCCGTTCAGCCGCTCGCGGGTCAGCCCCAACTGGCTACAACCGGTTTGATTAACTTCCAACACCACGCCGCTTCGGTCAAGGGTGAAATATCCCAGTGGGGCCAATTCGAACAGTTCTATGTACTTGTTGCGCGTCAGTTCAAGTTCCAGATTGGTCTGGCGTAGTTGCTCGTTTTGAAGCTCCAGCTCTATTTGATGAACGTGTAATTCGTGTTCCTGAGCCTGAGCGTAGTGCTTAAGTGACGCTGGATCACTGGGCAACTCGTCAAGCTCATAGGGGGAAGACGCACGCAACTGGCGCTCTGCCTCTCGGCGCAGCGCCGGATCAAGCTGTTCCTTTCCGGCGTCTGCCCCTTCGTCAGATGTATGCATTCCCCCTCCCCCATGTACGTCCATAATTCAAGGTTCTGTTCACCATCAGGCCAGCCAAATCAGCGATTGTGGCGGTTGTTGCGCTCGCCCGCCACACTAGATCAACACAACCGTCATCTATTCTCCATCCTATTCCTAAATCTGTAGATATGCGACAAGTGGTGTTCTACCGCTGTCCAGAGTCGTTTTGTATGGACTATACGCCAGCTTTTTACCTCCAACAGACACAGAAGCGTTCAGAGCCTCAAACAGAAGTGTGGATTTATTCATATTGGTGGTTTCCTGTAGAGCTTGTTGAGCCTATGTTCGCGGCCTTCCTCTGGAATTGAGCTTAACTGAGCGCTCGACCTATCTGCATTTAGAGAACAGTTGTAATCAACACAACCTTCGGAATATTTAAGTCCCTTAAGCGTCAGCTACCTGCTGTGTTCCAAACAACCGATCCATGAGGATAAAACATTTTCCTGACCAAAGTGTCAATTGGCGCAACCCTAAGTGACTGCGAATTTCGACAATTCAAGGAACCTACCTTTTGATCAGTAATGCAGCCTAATCGTTGGCATCATGCTCGTCAGTCATGCTCGAGCCTTCTGCCAATGCACGGTTCACGATGTTGGTGATGTCTTCAAGCATAAGTAAAATCAGTTCTGTCTTGCCGTCTTCACTGACCAAATGGCGGGCGTTGAATTTATATTTCCGCATGCTTTGCAGTGGCAAATTCAGGTCGGCTACAAAATCAACGACAGCCGGGCTGCCCAGGGTCAATTTCCGCAAAACGGAAATAAGGTCTGGAATATCCAGGACGCCATCAGCAAGGTCTTCCAACGCCTCGCCCATCAGTTGAAACCAGGGCACCTTCAAGAGTTCTACGAGGGGCCGATTGACCGTATGCACTTTCAGTTGCGGGTCAAGTACCATCACCGGATCAGGCAAAGAGTTGATCATGGCTTTGGCGTACAGCAGAGATTCCTCAAGCTGCCGCTCAAGCTGTTTAAGGGAAACAATATTGGTAAATACGATGACTACACCATCAATGAAATTATCAAATGTTCGGTAGGGCGTAATTCTCATCAGATACCATATGCCCTCTTTGGTTTGCACCTCGGTCTGATACGCGGTCAGATTTTCCAAAACTTCTTTGATGTCCCGCATAAAATGCTCGTAATTTAGATTGACGAAAATATCTCCGATAGGCCGCCCGGCGTCGGAAGGAATAAGGCTTATAATAGATGTAATTTTTGGAGTGAAGCGTTTAACACGCAGTGTATTGTCCAAGAATACTGTGGCAATGCCCAGACTATCCAACAAATTTTTGATATCATCATTGGCCTGTGCAAGGTCGCTGATCATCATTTGATGTTCAGAGTTGATCGTAATAAGTTCTTCGTTTAAGGACTGCAATTCTTCTTTTGAGGTCATCAACTCTTCATTGGCACTTTGCAGTTCTTCATTTGTAGTTTGCAGTTCCTCGTTGGCACTTCTCGACTGTTCCAAAGAAATTTCGCTTTCCTCAAGCGTCACCTGCAGGTGCTCACGGGTGATTCTCAGTTCCCGTTCCAGTTCGGCCAATTGGCCGGTTGGCCCGTTCAATTCCATGGTGTCCAGCAAATTAGAAGACGGCAGTGTCGGCGCGGCAAACACGATGAGCAGCAGGTTTTTAAGGGCGGGTGCAGTGACGATAGGATGCACGATCAGGTCGAAGATCAGTGTTCCTTCGCCGACCAACAGGCGAATATTGCGGTGAATGACTTCTCGCTGGTCGCTGACGGCAATGCGGAGGGCCGCCGCCAATTCGTAGCGCAGGCCGGAGCGGGCCATATCCACCACGTTCACGTTCGCGCTGAGGCCGGGCTGCCCCGCCGGAAGCTCTAAATACGGCCCCGTGTGCCCGCTGACATACTGAATATTCCCCGTTTCATCGACCACCACTGCCGGAGGTGCCCATTGGTTGAGCAGCAGGTTTTGCACGGTGCTCGGCAGATCAGGCTCACCCTTGCTGCGCCGAACCTTGGCATGTTCTCGCTGCGTGGCCACCGACAGGGTCATGTTGGTCGCAGACAGTCCAGCCAGTCCCCGGCCCAGATGAATTGGCCCCGATGAGCCGGGATTGCGCTGAAAGATTTTCCAGCGGGTTTCCAGGGTAGAAAACAGGTTGCGAACCTGACCAATAGTTTCCGATGGCCCCAAAAAGAGCAGGCCATGCGGCTTGAGGGCGTAGTGAAACAGGGGAATGAGCTGCTTTTGCAGGTCGTTACCCAGATAAATCAGCATGTTGCGGCAGGTCAATACATCCAGGCGCGTAAAGGGTGGATCACCAAAAGTACTGTGCTGAGTAAAAATAATCATGTCGCGCAGGCTCGGTTTGACTTTGTAGCCGTGCGTATGCCGTACAAAAAACCGTTCCAGCCTCTCCTCGGACACCGTGTAACTGATATCCAGGGGATAGAACCCCTCGCGGCCCCGATCAAGCGAGTGCTCGTCTATGTCCGAGGCAAAAATCTGAATCTTCATGATGCCGCCCAGGCCTTCATCCATCAGTTCGCACAGCACCATGGCAACTGAGTAGGCTTCTTCGCCTGTCGAGCAGCCCACCACCCACACCCGGAAGGTGTCGGCACTCTGAATATCGTTGCGGGGACGGTTGATCAAGCTGTGGCGCAGATGTTCAGTTAGGCGCTCAAAGGCTTCTGGGTCTCTGAAAAAGCTGGTGACATTAATAACGAGATCTCGCGCCAGGGCCACCACTTCTTCCTTGTTGTCTTGCAAATGCCGCAGATAATCGGCGAATTCCATGATCTGATTGCCTTTCATCCGGCGCTCTATTCGGCGCACGATGGTGTTCTTCTTGTACTGCGAGAAATCTTGCCCAGTGTGCTTGCGGATCAGGAGCAAGATTTTATAGAGGGTCGCTCCCGCCTTGATCTCCCCGTTTTCGTCGATCAGCATGCCCATCTGCACCATCGGCACGCCGTGCACGAGGTCGTACAGGTAGCTCGCGAGTTCGGTAGCCGGAAGCACTTGATCGGCCAGCCCGGTCGCCACGGCATTTTCGGGCATGGCTGGATACTGCGCGCTGATAGGGTCTTGCACCAGCACCCGGCCCAGATTGTCGTGGATAGATTGCAGGCCCCGGCTGCCGTCTGCGCCCATGCCAGACAGCACCACGGCCACCGCCTGCTCGCCCTGATCGCGGGCCAAACTTTCAAAAAACCGGTCTATGGGCGTCGGACTCGGATCGGCATCATCTAACAGCAGTTGCCCGCGCAACAGGCTTAGGCTTTTGCCGGGCGGCACCACGTACACATGGCCCGGTTGGGTGATCATGCCGTCTTTAATCTGTACCACCGGCATCGGGGTGCAGCGTTGCAGCAATTCCGGCATGACGCCCTTGTGGTGTGGATCCAGGTGCGGCACGACCAAAAAAGTCATTCCGGCTCCGCTGGGCATTCCGCTAAAAAACCGTTCGTAGCCGTCTAGTGCGCCTGCCGAACCGCCAATGCCAACCATCCATAGGGGTGAAGCTGGAGAATCACTGGGTGAAGTCATGGACATGCTCCTCGAAACTGGGAAAAAATAGGTTGAAGAACATAGTGGGTCGGGAACACAGTAGCTGGGGAACACAGCCGCGAACTCCACTGTACAGCTTGTTCAGACCGCTTGTTCAGTAGGCTTGTCTTGCTGTGTGATGTGTTGTAGACGTGTGCTCCGGGAGCGTTAGACAAAAATTTGATCTGACTTCCGCCAGTTTAATCCCTCGCTTTCCCTCAATTCAGACATAGGCCTTCTTTGTTCTGAACCGTGTCATACGTTGTGGGTGCTATACGCTTGTCTAAGCAGAAGAGGTACTTAAAAACCTATGCTGTCACCAACGGTAGATGGCCCAGATTCCAACTGATCGGGCGGTCTTGCACATCGGCGCTGACTTCTGTTTGCACCGAAACCACCAAC
This sequence comes from Deinococcus sp. QL22, assembly GCF_023370075.1. Taxonomy (NCBI): domain Bacteria; kingdom Thermotogati; phylum Deinococcota; class Deinococci; order Deinococcales; family Deinococcaceae; genus Deinococcus; species Deinococcus sp. QL22. The sequence goes on along the minus strand of NZ_CP097154.1, from coordinate 128,259 downwards.
GCGCCCAAATCGACCAATCCCAATCTCAGCGGTTAGCGAGAAGTCCGCGACAAGTCCAGCAGGGCGTCAATCAGGGTATTCATGCGCCTCGCCGCCTGATCGATGACGCCGAGATAGCGGCTCACTTTGGGCTCTAAGGTGCTGCCCAACTCCTTCCGGAGCAGATCGTTAAAGCTGGCGATGTGCCGTATGGGGGTACGACACCGAATAGGCGAACGCCTCCACCTCTTTGTTGGCGGCTCCCAGCGCTTGTGTGCGGACATCCAGAGCGGCCCGCTGCGCCGTCAATTGCCGCGCTTGCTCGGCGCGTTCGGCGGCCAGCCCCAGCCCCGACACAATGGTTTCCACTACCGCTTTGTCTACGGTTGTCCACGTTCGCTGACCAAACAGAACCACGGCCAGCACGCCTACCAGGGTTTCATTCGGCAGCAACGGCAACGTGGCAACGGCGTGAATATGCTGCACCACTTCCGGCAGCGTATCCAGCTCATGCTGGTACACATCTTGGTAAAACGGCTGGCGGGTACTCCACGGTGTTATAAGGGTGGGAATTTCCATCGGAAAGCCTGCCTTCACCAACTGCTCTAGGTCGGGGTCACCAAAATCCCCTGACACCGATTTCAGCTGCCACAGGTCGCCTTCCAGCTCGTAATAGTCCACGTAGCCTGACGGCACCAGACTCAGCGCGATGTCTTGGGCGCGGCGCACGAGTGGGTGGCGCTCGGTTTCAAACATCAGGTCACGCGAGAGTTGGGCCACCGCTTACAGCGCGGCGTTGCGGCTCTCGACCTCGGCTTTTTGGGCTTGCAGATGCCGCGCCTGCACTGCCCGTTCCAGGGCAAGGCCCAGCGTATTCGCCGCCCGCCTCAGCAACTCCTGCTGCTGCCACGCGCCGCATTCCTCCTGCCGCCACGCCACCAAAAAGCCGCCAAACGTGCGGTCGGGCAGACAGATCGGCTCCATGGCCCCGGCTAGGGCTGGAAACGCTGCGATGGTGCCCGGCTCGGCGCGTTAATTGTTCAGATAAACACCGTGCCCGGTTTGGGCCACCCGGTGTAACATCGGCGCTTCACTCAGCTTCAGGCCGGGGCGCATCATGAACTTGACGATGGCGTCGGGCGTATCGCCCCAGAGCGGGGGCAGGCGAATCTGGTCGTCTTCCAGGCGCACCACCAACATGCTCTGGGCCGATGCGTGGCAATGCCAACCCCGCCACCTCCTCCGGCGTGGTGGCCCATTGCAGGGCTTCTCCCAACACCGCCAACACCTCGGCTTGCTGGCGGGCGCGGTCAAGTTGGTGGGTGCGGCGGCCCAATTCGGCCACTTCCTCGGCCCGCTCCAGCGCCAGCTTCAGGCTGCGGCTGACGGCCCGGATTAGAGCCTGATCCTGGTCACGCCAGGGTGTGGTGTTCTTGAGGCCAAACAGGAGCAAATGCCGAATGTTGCCGCCCACCGCTAGCGGATAGCCTGCTGCCGTGCCGTAGGACTCATCTGTTCCGGGTTCCAATCCCCCGTAAAAAAATCCGGTGTCTGAAGCGAGGGTACTCTGAATCAGGGGCGTACTGGTCGGCAGTCCAGCCACCACTGTTTCGAGGCTGCCGCCCGCCACATCTTCACTCTACGCCTGAGCTTTCCAGAGGTCGCCGTCTTGCTTGTAGTAGATGACTGTGCCGTCGGCAAAGAGCAGCCTTAACATGGCAATCGCCTGCCGCGCCAGGGTCAGCACATCGGTTTCCGTGCCCACCGCTTCGGTAAAGGCCACGAACGCTTCCTGTGCGGCGCGTTCTTCCAACAGCTGTTGGGTGCGCTGGGTCACGCGGGCCTCCAGCATCGCGTTCAGGTCATGAAGAGCTTGCTCCGTTTGCTTTTGGGCCGTAATGTCGCGGGATAGACCGTAAAGTCTGACCGCCGCTCCGTGTTCGTCGCGCTCCACAAACGTATGCTGCTCGACCCACAGCAGTTGTTGATCGTCGCATAAAAAGCGGTACTGCAACACCGATTCATCCCGTTGCCCGCTCCGCAGTTCCCCAAAAGCCTGTATGACCAGTGGCCGGTCTAGGGGATCGACGTGGGCCAAATAGTCGGTCAGCGACGGATTGCCCTGCTGCACGCCCAGGAGTCCCCTCAGTTCGGGCGAGCAATAGCCGGTATTGCTGCGTAGATCAAACTCCCATGATGCCTGACGGGCCGCCTTCAAGGCCAATTGAAGACGCGCATCGCCAGTGTGCGGGAACAACTATAGACCTACCCTACCGCACTTGTTAAAGCCTGTCCGCAGATTTTCGCGAAGCTGCAAGGGGCCAATAGCCAGCAGTATGTAGTCTTGACTACCGACCGTACTCTGATCGCCCTTGCTCCGCTGAGAGGCGTGCCAGAGCCTGTCCAGTGCTGCTTCAGGCGCGGGCCACCACTTCCGCTTTATGCAGGCGTTTTTCACTGTACATTCGTTGGTCTGCCAAAGCGACCAATTCAGAAATGACCGTGCCATCGGCCGGAAAGCTGACTATGCCCGCGCTGGCGCCTACCGCTGCAAACCCCGCGGCGTGCGTTTGCACCAAGGTTTGTTGAATCCGCTGGCGAATGGCCGTGAGGTCGCCGCTTGCGCCTTTGGCGGCAGTGTGCGGCAGCAGCAGCGCGTACTCGTCGCCGCCCAAGCGGTACACCCGGTCTTCGGTGCGGAAGGCCGCCCTCAGCCGTTCTCCAAAAGTATGCAGCAGCGCGTCCCCACGGGCATGGCCCTCGGTGTCATTCAGCAGTTTCAGGCCGTCCAGGTCGAGGATGACGAGAGCAAACGGGACGCTGTGGCGGGTGGCTTCGGCGGACAAACTCTTGAGATCAAGCTCGAAGGCGCGGCGATTGGCCAGCCCGGTCAGGCGGTCACTCAGGGCGGCAGTTTCCAGTTCTTTCAGCCGTTCTTGCCGCTCCAGGGCCATACTGACCGTGCGGGCCGCCGCTCCGAACAACGCCTGATCTTGGGGACTCCAGTCCTTCTTTTGATACAGCCGGACAGCGCACAACATAAATTGCAAGTCGTGTGACCTTGCCAGTGGAACCCACAACACCGACCGCGCTCCCGCCGCGACCAAGTCGGCATTTGCGCCCTCATGTGCGGCGTAATCGCTGACATAGGTGGCCTGTCCAGAGTCGAACACCTGCCACATCAGCCCCTGCCCCTGGTCAAGGCCGCGTGTCATCAGATCCAGATAGCTGCGGCTGGCCTGTCCATTGCTGTAAGCCGTGACGGTACGGGCATGGTCATGTTGGGCCACGATAAGTCCGGCCCAGTCGGTTCCTGCCACCTGGCTGACCAGTGCACAGGCCCGCTGAGCGACTTCCTCGGCGCTCAAATTTCCCTCGCTCAGCTGCGACACCTCGACCAAGGCGCGGGCGTGCTCGGCGGCCAACCGGAGGTCTTCCAGCAAGGCCACCCGCTCCCACGCGGCGCACACGGTGCGTGCCCCGGCTTCCAGTAAGGCCCGCTGGGCACTGCTCCACGACAGCACATGGCCGCGCCGCCCAGCCACCAACACCGTCAGTCCTCGCCCCGGCTTGTGCGGCAAGGGGACAACGGCCAGCCCAGTGACTCCTCTGGCCGCCAGCAAAGGTTCGGTGGTTTGGGCCAGATAGAGCGGCCCCTCGGCGGCAGTTTGCCACAGGTCACTGCTGGCAAAACCGGAATTAAGCGCCAGTTCCGTCTTGAAGTCCTCGCTGACTTGCCCATGCAGGGCCAGCAACCCGGCCTGCCCTTGCTGAACCCGAACCAACGCCAGCCAACTGGCATGGATGGCAGGCACCAGCAGATCAAAGGTGCTGCGGGTCACGTCTTCCAGCGTTTTTGCCCCACTGAGGCTGCGGGTCAGTTCTGCCAGGGTCAGGGCGTCCTGGCGGGCACTTTCGGCTTCCTGTGCCAGCAGCACAAGTTCGGTGGCTTGCTGCTCCAGGGCGTTGCGGGCCTTCACCTGCCCCGTCACGTCGCGCACAATGACCGTTCCGTACTGCACGCCCGATTCGCCCGGCACCGGAAACGTCTGTACCAAATAGGTACGCTGTGCAAATTCAAGTTCCCGAACAGACGGTTGGCCCTCCAACGCCGCCAGATGGTCAGGCTCAAGCGCTAGGGCAATCTTGGGGGGAAAAATCTGGTGAAGGGTTTTGCCTTCCATCGTTTCTCGCCTCAGGCCCACGGCTCCCAGCCCGGCTCCATCGGCCAGCAAGTAGCGCAGATCGCGGTCAAACAACACCACCGCGCCCTCCGGAAAATGGGCGGCCAGTGTGCGGTAACGGGCTTCCCGGTCTCGGATATCACGTTCGGCGGCCTCATGTGCGGTCAGGTCGGTGATGACCGTGATGGCCCCCACCCCGTCTGAACCCACCAGCGGGGCACTGTTGACCACGCCTGACATGACGCTGCCGTCCCTTCTGCGAAACTGAAAATGGGCCTGAGAAAAATTGATCTGAGTTTGCCGCACGGAAGGCGGCGGGGTTCCGGCCCTCTGCGCGATGACCTCTGAGAGCGCCTCCCGCTCGGTTGGAATGACCAGATCGGTGAGACGCTGGGTCATGAGACTGCCGGGAGTGTGATCCAACATGTCGGCCAGAGCAGGATTGACGTGTGTAAAATTCCCCTGAGCATCGGTGACCGCTACGCCCTGTCCCATCGTGTCCACCATGGTGCGGGCAAAATTTCGTTCACGGGTCAGGCTAACCAGCAGGTTGCGGTTGCGGCGCTCCAGCGGGACTAACACAAATACCCCCAACGTGGCGAGCAGCGTCAACACCACTGCGACCCGGCCCCAAGCCAACCGGTTCAAGGTCGTGATGTATCCGGCACTGCGCTGTTCGGCGCGGGCTGTGGCGGCGTCCAGTTGCTTCAGGAGTGGCCCACGCGCCTGAAGGGAGATCCAGCGCAGATCGGCAGAGTCGGCCTGAAGTCGGCCTGCCTGGATATTCAGAATTCGCCTTGTAGCGGCCACAAATGCCTGAACTGAATTGTCGAGATTGCCGTTGTACAGCGCACGCACTTCATCGGCGTCACGGGCATGATACAGACCAGACGCCGGGTTCCTCAGCCGCATATGACTGGCATAGAACGTGCTGACAGTCTGCCCAAGCTCGGCTTTGAGTTCGGCACGCAGGGAGGACGGAAGCAGACTGGCGGGCTGAGCGAGTTCCTGCACGTTCCAGGCGATCTGCTGCGAGAGCATCCGCTGCCGTCCGGCCAGATTCACCAATTGGGTGTCCTTGCGGCTCGCCGTGACCTGAGCCGATAAAATAACATTTGAACCCACGCTCAGGGTCGCAAGCACCACCAGGGTTGTTATGTACGCACGCCTAAGTGTTTTGCCCCCAAAGGTTAAAGTTGGGGTGATACTTGGCCCTGTCATACGGGCAGTCTAAACAGAGCTTCCTGACAAGACTTTGAATTCTATAATCATGAGGCTCTGATCCTGATGTTCCTCGTCCACAAGCTTAACAGGGGTGGGTAACAACACTTCAAGTTAAAGCCGGGCGTTGTTGGCCTGAGCTAAACTTTGTAAAGTGGCGGTCAAAGGATCACTTGCCGTGTGTGAACATACACCCGCCACGCTGACCGTATAAGTTAACCAGTCGCCCCGTTCATCAAAATCACGCTGGACTTCAAGTTGAAGTGTCCAACCAGCCGACATGCCCCATTGCAGGAGATACATCATCAACACTGGCCCGCTTCCCCTCTGCCAGATCACCTGGCCATTGGGGCCTAACGACAGGTGAATCTGGGGATCGGCTGGCATGCCGCCAGGCAACAGGGAGTTGAAGCCAGCAAAGAAGTGTTCCCCTCCTGCACTGGCGACGCGGTGGAGGGCCTGAGGCCAGGTAGCTGCCTGACGGAGTGCATCCAACAGTGGGTCGTTCATAGCTAAAGAGACCTCGTCAATGAGAAAGGCACAAACCGCGTGAATCTTGGTGTGACTTTAGCAGTTCCCGCCGACAAAATTTTCCAGCATGCCATCGGCGGCACTAGTCACAAAAAACTAGCTGACCCACCGCCATCTAAGATCGCCGAACCCTGCCAGGACTGGAGGACGGATCAATAGGGGTGTAGCTCCGTGCGTTGCCAGGTTATTTTTTTGTATATGACACTTGCTTTCATTCTTAGCATTCAAGAAAAACCATTCCCATAAAACCAGATAGCTAAACCCCGTCATAGAAGCACTTAAAACCGCTTGCTCACAGGAAGCCCGAGAAGGGCGATCCAAGATGTTTCGAGAGCTAGAACACCTGGGCATACGCAAAATAGAAAAAAGGGAAAATCGCTAACCATGCAGGGAACAAGTTCGCACTAATCGGACTTAGTTTGAAACCACCAAAGCTAAAGGGTAGAATCCAGCCATGATGTTGGTCGGCTCAAGAATTCATGCTCACAGGCATAGGCAAGTTCCTTCGCTGGTGTCAGAGCGTCAGCCATGAGCCTCGTCCGGGCGACTGGCACCCTCGCCATTTCCAACCTGACAGATCAGGCCTTGCGGGTACGGGCTGTGGAGGCCGCCAGCACTTACGACACCGAAATGTTGATTCAGGTGACGCGGGCCTACATGACCACTGCCAGCCGCAAAGGCGCACGCACCAGCTCCAAAACACTGGACGCCTACGCCTTGGCTGTGAGCGATTTCGTGCCCTGGGCGCGGGACAACGGTGTGCAGTTGCTGCGGCCCGGACGGCGCGACGGCAGCCGCTACGTGGCGCAATTGCAAACTCGGCCTACACTGGGGCGCGGCAAAAGCGGAACGCTGTCTGCATCGACGGTGGCGCAGTATGTGGCAGGTGTGCGTGCCCTCTACCGCGCTCTGCGTTGGGCGGGGGCCACCGAAGCCCAACCTTTCGAAGACGCCCACGTGCCGCCCGACCCCACCCCCGGTATCGTCAAAAACCCGCCCTATATGGCAGAGATCGACGCGGTCTTGGCCCAATGTGAACCGAGATTGGCAGCGCTCCTGTTGCTGTGTGCCCACGCTGGCTTGCGGGTCAGTGAGGCGCTGGGGTTAAAGGTGGCCGATATCGATGGCGCACGGCTGACGGTTCGGGGCAAGGGGGGCAAAATACGGCGCGTGCCGCTAGGCAAGCGGGTGCGGACAGCTCTGGCAGGCTTATCTCCCTTGACCGCAGCCGGACAATTGTTTGATTGGAATTACGCGCAGGCCACCTATCAGATGCAGAAGGCGTTTCGAGCGGCAGGGTACGGGCATGTGTGGCGCGGCTTTCACGCGGCGCGGAAGCATTCTGGGACGCGGTTGTACACGGCAACGCGGGACTTTACGCGGGTGGGGCTGTTTTTGGGGCACAGCAGCGTAGATACGACTCGGCGTTATGTGGCGGTTCAAGATGACGACGTAGCGAGTGAAGTGGAGTTTTTCTAGGCGCTGATTGAGGGGAAGAACAGGGGGCCATGCTGCAGAGAATGATTGATCTGCAGCATTGTTATTCCCCTGTAATACACGAATCAAAAGGAGACGGACAGGCCCCTAAGAGCCTGCCCGTCCGTCATCGACCCAGTTTTTTAATCTGAGTTACTCTTCATTTCTGTCGATCAGTTGCGGCCCCGGCGGGCGCGTTGTGGCCCCACTCGGCCTGCGCCAACGCCTGCGGCCGGAGACGAACCGACCGACCGCCCTGACGACTGGCCCTGTCCGGACGATTGCCCGCCCTGCTGAGACCTGCCCTGGCTCTGGCCGCCGCGCTGGCCCCCACCTTGGCCTCGGCCTTGGCCGCCGCCACCGCTTCCGCCCTGTTTTTCCTGAATTTCGCGGTCAACCTGGCCTTCTTCGTTGGTCAGGGGGGGTTGCAGGGCAGCGGGTAGTCCACGGCGCACGCCTTGCCATAGACCGCGTTGTTCGGGGATGAGGAGCACGAGGTTGGTTCCGGGCTGGCCTGCACGCGCCGTCCGGCCCGAGCGGTGGACGTGGTTTTCGGAGGTGGACGCCACGTCCATATGAATGACGAGGCGCACTTCGGGGAGGTCGATGCCGCGTCCGGCGATGTCAGTGGCGATCAGCACGCGAGATTTGCCGTTGCGAAGCAGACCCATCACATGCTCGCGCTTTTTCTGATCCATGTTGCCTTGCAGGGGGCTGACCACGTCGCCGGGCAAGAGGTCGGCCAGGTGTTCGGCGCGGCGCTTGACGAGTGCTTTGGTGCGGCAAAAAATAACCACACAGCCGCCGGGTTCGCGCAGGGCTTCGCGGGCGTGGTTGGCGGCGATGTCCAGCACGTTGCCCCGCGTCACGTTGATAAGAAGGTGGGTCGCTCCAGTCGCTCCGCCCATCACGTCCTGGTCGGTTTTGCCGCCCTGCTCGGCAGACAAGGCCGCCCGGTCAGGGGCAATGTCGATGCGCTTGGGCTCATGCATAAATTGCTCGGCAATATTGCGAATGGCGGCTGGAAATGTAGCCGAGGCCATCGCCAGTTGCAGAGCACGCGCTCCCGTACGGCCCCGGTGTTCGGCCTGCGCCTGGGCCGCTTGGCCTTTGGCGGCACGCAAAATGTCGCCCACGTCTCTGAGAAAGCCCAGCGACAACAACTCGTCGGCCTCATCCAGCACGACGTATTTCAGCCCCGCAAGGCTGAGTTCGTTACGGCTGATCAGGTCTTTGAGGCGTCCGGGGGTTCCGGCGATCAGGCCCTTCCCGGTGGCTTCGCTGCGAGTCTGCGAGGGCGTGATGCCGCCCGTGATTCGGCCTGCCGACATGCCCAGTTCGCGGGCCACGTCACGGATTTGCACGGCCAGTTCGCGGGTAGGCGTGACCACCAGAACTTCGGGGCGCATCCCGCGAGTGGTGCCCATGCCGATGCCGCGTGCGGCGGCAGGTATTAGGAACGCCAGCGTTTTGCCGCTGCCGGTGCGGGCAGTGGTGATCACGTCCTGGCCGTCCATCAGCGCGGGAATGGCTCCGGCCTGAACGGGCGTGGGGGTGCGGCCACCCAGCAGGGTTTGCCAGGCGACGGGCTGTGCGGGGCGCTCTAACGTGGCTGTGTTGCCAGAGTTGTTGGATGGGGTACGGGCATTTGAAGCATTACGGTTATAGGTCATAGGGCGTCCTAAGCCGGCGCACCCGGCCTAAGCTTGGGCCTAGGGAGGGGCGGGCATGGATGGATGCGGCGTCAGGCAAGGGCCGCAGGCGGAAAGGGCAGAACGTTGAATACCCCGCCTGAGAGGCCCAACCGCGCAGCAAGACTCGCCGCACACCACGTTTCCGGCAGGGCCACCACAGACAGGAGGCCAACACAACACGGAAACTGCAGGATCGATAAAGAGAGAATCTAGGCCAGAAACAATTCTTTTCAGCGCAATTACTGTCTTGATGTCTCCGGTCTGAAGTGCAACAGAAGACACCGGGGCTGAACGCCACCCGCAAGCGCGGGGATTCACAAGGAGCATTGTACCTGATTCCGTTCTGGACAGGGCGTGACTACGTGAGGGACGCGCGACCTCCTGTTGAGTCCGTCGCACTTAGCATTGCGTGTCTCCGGGACAGCACCACACCCGCTCCGCAAGCGGCTCTACGAGTCCATTTCCATTACAACGTACTTTCTTCGATATTCACTTTGCTCGGTTCATCTATCGATTACCTTCGGCTTACCTGGTTGCACTCAACAACGGCTCCGAACCGCTGCGCTGACTCTGAAGATTTGTTCAGCTTCGTCTGATAGGTGCCTATATGCTTAAATCTGGCTTAACGTTTGGGCCGATCTGGGGGGCAAACCGCGCAGGATGTGGCCGGGGCCGTCTGCGACATTCTGATGGAGCATCCTCACGACGCGCCTATGGCGTTGTTATATCTGACCACCCCGGCGGACGACGAGGAACGGCAGGAGAGTTTGCAGGTGGCAGCAGCGACGCACTTGGAAGAGATGCGGGAAGCGGGCGTACCCGACGTCCTGCCCTTCCCAGAGAACGCACAAGACCTGCACTTGCTGCACCGCGTCTCTCCTTTTCCAGCTCCAGTGTGGCTGGAACCCATAACCCAGGTGGCGGCCTTGCCCCTGCTGCACAGCGACGGGGCAACTGTGTTGGGCCTGTTGGTGGTCGGTCTGAATCCCCGTAAAAAGTTTGACGGGCCGTACCGAATGTTTTTGCAGGTGTTGCGTAGGCAGGTGGCCTCCGCCCTGATGAGCGCTCATGCGTTTGCACTGGAGCGTGCGCACGTAGAGCAGGCCCGGCAGCAAGCTGAACTCTTGGCCCGCCAGAATGCCCAGTTGGAAGCCCGCGCCCGTGCGCTGCAAGGATTCAGCGACCTGACCCATGACCTGAATGTGAATACCCCGCCGCAAGCGTTGGCACAGCGGGCGCTGGAAGGGCTGATGACGCGACTGCCTGAAGGCTACGCTGCCTATATTTGAACTGCAAGACGGCCACTGGCATGAGCTCGCCCGCGCCGGACAGTACGGCGACCCAAATTTGACGGCGGCAGTGGCAGCGGGCCTTCCCTATAACGCGACCCACAATTTGCGTCTGCCGTGGGAAACCGGGGAACCTTACCAGAGCCACTACGACACCAGAACCGGCAGCTTACCGGGCAGTACCTCGCATGTGCAGGCCACCGCGTGTTTGCCGGTCTTGGCGTCGGGGCGCTTCATCGGGGTCATTGGCTGCGGCCTTTTTGCGGGGCAAACGTGGAACGCCGAAGACCGCGCTGTCGTCGACACTATCGTGCAGAGCCTCGGACTTGCCATCGAGGGGGCGCAGAGCGTGGCAGCCCTTCAGGAGCGCACTGCAGCATTGGTCAGATCGAATGCCAAGTTGGAACGCTTCGCGTCGGTGGCCTCGCACGATTTACAGGAACCGCTGAGAACCATCACCAACTTCAGTGCGCTCCTCAAAAAACGGCATGGCGAAGACCTGAACGACAACGCCCTGAAATATCTGGACTTTATTCAGTGCGGCGGCCAGCAGATGAAAGCTCTCGTCGGCGATCTGCTGACCTTTTCACGCCTGTCGGAGGAGGTGACAGCCTACGGAGCCGTGCCGACCAGTGAAGCTGTGTGGACCGCGGAGCGGTGGCCGAGGCCGGGGCGACCCTTCAGACGGCGGGATTGCCTGTGGTGCGCGGCGATTTGCCCCGGCTGACGCAACTGTTTCAGAACCTCCTGGGCAACGCCATCAAATTCAGGCAGGAGGGGACTGCACCAGAAGTGGGCGTGAGTGCAGAACGCGAGGGCACCTTCTGGCACTTCCGCGTCACCGACAACGGCATCGGCATAGAGCCGGAAGCCTTCGAGCAAGTGTTTGTGATGTTTAAGCGCCTGCACGCCTGCGACGAATACCAAGACTCCGGCTTGGGCCTCTCTACGTGTCAATGCATCGTGGAAGACCATGGCGGCAGAATTCTGGGTGGAATCGGCGCCGGGTCAGGGCAGCACCTTTCAATTCACGTTGCCCGGCGCTGCCGAAGCGCCCTGAATCTCGCCGCACTCCATCTCACTGCCCTGCATCTCACTTCAACAGGACGCTGAATTCTGAGGGACTGAAGTAGGGCACACTTAACATTGCGCGTTTCCAGAACATCACCGGAACCGCTCGATTCCCAGTGCGCCTTACGTTCTTCGTTTCTCGCTCCGCTCGGTAAAGCTAAAGCTTGACTGCAAGGGACTTAATTCTGTCGCCTGGCTGACCGTACCGCACACTCTCCTGAAGGGCGAATAAAAACCATTGATGCCTAGGCCGCTGCTCCAGGAGCCAAATTTATTGTCGGTCTTGTCAACGTCGCGGCTCTTCCCAGCCCAATTCGTTGTTTAATAGGGGTCTCTAGAGTCGGCAAACAGGGTTCGGTACCCCATTCGGCACACGATTGGGCCTTTTCTGGGCTGTGCAATTGGTTTCAGCCTGCCCTCTATTTTGGAGTGATCCTATGCCTGATACCCCGGTGCATGCCCCCGTCTCCCCAGCAATGATCGTTCGGCAGAGCAGCCCAGCCAATCTGGAATTTCCGTTCCACACACTGTCGGAACGTCTGACACCACCGGGCCAATTTTATGTTCGCAGTCATTTTCCGGTGCCCGAACTGAATGCCGAGGAGTGGCGATTGGAAGTAGGCGGTTTGGTCGGCCAGCCCCTGTGTCTCACGTTGGCCGACCTTCAGGCCATGACCCCGCACACGGTCACGGTCACGCTGGAATGCGCGGGCAACAGTCGGTCTTTCCTGACGCCCAAGGTGGCGGGCGTCGCGTGGGACTTGGGTGCTGTGAGTACCGCCGAGTGGACGGGCGTCCCCTTATCTGCCGTGCTGGAGCGGGCCGGACTGCAAGCCGGAGCACGGGAGGTGGTGCTGTGCGGCGCAGACCGAGGCTGTCTGGATGAACCCGCCAAAACGCCGGGCATCATCGCCTACGAGCGCAGTCTTCCGCTGAACAAAGCGCAGACCGATGTGCTACTGGCTTACGCCATGAACGGCGAACCGCTGACGCCGCAGCACGGGTATCCGGTGCGGGCCATCGTGCCGGGGTGGTACGGCATGGCTTCTGTCAAATGGCTGACTGGCATATGCGTGACTGACACGCCATTTCAGGGATTTTTTCAGACTTTGGATTACTCATACTGGGAAAGCGTCGGTTCCCTCTCGCCGCAGATGACGCCGCTGTCGGTGATGCAGGCCAAGGCCCAGATTGCCCGGCCTGCCCCCGGCGAAACCGTCGCGGCCGGGAAACCTTACGTCATCATGGGCGCGGCGTGGACAGGAGAAGCCAAGATTATACGGGTAGAAATCAGCACGGACGGCGGGCAGACCTGGGCCGAAGCCGAACTGACCGACCCCGCCGAGGCGCATGTGTGGCGGCGGTGGCGGTACTTGTGGCATGCGCCTGATCCATCCGGAACAGTGACCCTGCTCGCCCGCGCCACCGATTCGTCGGGGCAGACTCAACCCACCAAACACACGCCGGAGCGCGGCAAATACATGATCACGTTCCCGCTGCCTATAGCGGTGATGGTGGAATAGAGATTCAGAAGGGAGATCAAGCAGGCCGCAAGTCCTCTGCGCTTTGGTCAGCAAAAACGGGCGTGGCCAGGTTCAGTGCGTGGGTGCGAATATCGGCGGGCCAATGGGTGCTGTGTTCAGCAAATGCCGTGCCATCACGGGCGTACAGGGCGCGGGTGGCGGCTTCAAAGTGCGGCAGGTTTCCGGCCACCGCGCCCAGAAAACGGTCTGTGGCGACCTGTGCCTGTTGCACCCGCTCCTGACCGGGGTTTTGCTTGCGGGCCTCATCTACCAAGCGGCGTAGGGTTGCCGATGCACCGCCGCGTTGCAGTTCCAACCAGGCCCAGTGCCGGGGCAGCAACGAGATTTCACGCGAAACGATGCCCAGTTTGGGCCGTCCGGGGCCAGCTTTGGCCAATGCGGGAGACGCAACAGCAGGCAGAGGCGCTTCCCGGTCCAGCACCTCGGAGAGCGTCCCGCGTAGATTGAAATCCATCTGTCGTCCGCTATGATTTTCAAAAATCAGTACGGATGAGTTGGCGTCAAGCGGTTGAATCTGGGTTTTGAGGTAGGCCAACACTTCGCGCAGAGCGCCCGTTACCAGGTGCTGAGAACCGTGAAAGGCCGTGTAGGTGGGCAATTCGTCCATAGGTGAATACTATCCGGGTAAAATAAGGATGTCAATATCACCTGGGTAGAACGAATGGCTTAGGCGGCTTGCTTTGGATGCTGGGTGTCCAAGTGCACACAGGAGCCGCTGGGGAAAACTTCTGTTCTACGCTGCGTCGTCTGTTTGAACCTAATTTCAGATATCTGTGGATGAATCAACCGCCAAATTGTAATTTATCTCTAAGTCTGGTGATCTTTTTCCGGCTTTTGACCAGTAACGTTAGACTTGATACAAATTACAAACAAGCCAAACTTAAACTTTGTTCTAAGAATTTTATCATTGTACTAGCGCGTACTTTAGTGAATGAGAATGGCAATTAGATTCCTTTTGTCGGTAGATCAAACAACTTGACGGCCTGACAGTTCGTTTTCTTACTTTGGCATCCTTTGTTCTCAAAGGAGCAAGCTGTTTTGTTTTTCGAAGGAGTTCTTATGAAGAAGATTTTTGCACTGACCGCACTGATGTTTGTCACTCCCGCCCTGGCCGGAGGCGGAAGCGCCGTTCCCTCGGGCAACACGATTGCGGCTATCGTTTCTAACGACCCGAATTTCAGCACCTTGCTGACCGCTGTGCAGGCCGCAGGCTTGGCGAGCACCCTCAGCGGAGCTGGCCCGTTCACCGTGTTCGCGCCCACCAACGCCGCGTTTGCCAAAGTGCCCCAAGACCAACTGAATGCCCTGCTGAACGATCCCGCCGCGTTACGCGCCTTGCTGCTCTATCACGTCGTGCCGGGCCGCGTGACCGCCGCACAAGTGGTTACGCTCAACAGCGCCAAAACCGTGAACGGAGCCAACGTGACTATCGCAGTCAACGGCGGTACGGTGACCATCAACGACTCTACGGTCACCGCAACCGATATTCGGGCCAGCAACGGCATCATTCATGTGATCGACACGGTGCTGATGCCCTGAGGCAACCCCCTTTTAAACGGAGCAGGGGAGCAGCGGCCAGCAGGCTGTTTCTCCCCTGCTTTCTCACATACAGTCTTGCCCCGACTCGCTCCTGACCGTTCCCACCTTCCCCTGAGAGACCTGAATCTATGCCCCCATCCACCCTATTTGTCTCGATGTTGTCCCGCTGCCTGACGGCCTTACTCCTGCTCGGCGCAGTTTCAGCTTGCAACCCTGCCCCGAAAAGCTCGGCTTCGTCGGAGCCTGTGCCGTCTGCTGTATTGGCGAAGGTACCTGCTTCGGCGGTGCCCAGTTCGGTTGCACCTGTGACGGTTCCCAGTGGGGAAGAAGCAGGGCGAGACGCGCCGCGGCCCACAGAAATTCAACTGTTGTGGAGCGTGCCGGAACCTCTTCTTCAAGGTGGAGAAGTTTCGCGCCCACTGGTAAACCGTTCTCTAACCTTGCCCCTGACCGCCCAGCAGGTGAGCGCTGTCCAGATGAATACAGTGCAGGCAGAGGGGCGGGCGGACGGACAGCAGAGCGGAGGTGGGGTAGAAACGCTTCGGCCCACGCTAGAGACGCTCTACGCGCAAGTAGAGGCGCGGCAGCCACGAGAAATCCGCTTCGTGCGGCAGGGCAACGGCTGGATCGGTCAGGCCCAAACAGGCTGGAAGGTTGACCGCGCCGCCACCGAAGCTGCCCTGCTGCGTGCCGTGCGAAGGGGCGAACGACGCAGCACCCTGTCGGTCAACCTGGTGGCCCCGGCAAGGAGTGTGGCCTGGGCCGCCGCTCAGGGGTTGGCACATTTGGGGACCGGTGAATCGTCGTTCACGGGCAGCCCTGACTTCCGGGTGCATAACGTGCGGGTCGGGGCCAGCCGGGTGCATGGCCTGTGGATGGCCCCCGGTGCCGAGTTCAATTTTAACCGTTCTATCGGCGCGATCAGTGCCAACACAGGCTTCCTGCAGGGCTATGTCGTAACGGGCAATACCCTGAGCATAGAGGACGGCGGCGGGCTGTGTCAGGTCAGCACGACTGTGTTCCGGGCCGCCTTCCGCGCCGGGCTGCCTATTACCGAGCGGCACGCGCACTCCTATCAGGTGGGCTACTACGGCGACCCTGGCCTGGACGCCGCCGTATACGCGCCCAGCAAGAATCTGCGCTGGCGCAACGACACGGCTGGGGTGCTGCTCGTGCAGGCCGACTGGGACATACAGGCCGCCCGCCTGAGCGTGCATCTGTTTGGCCGCCCAGACGGCAGGCAGGTGCAAATTGGTGAACCAAAACTCTCTGGCACACGCACCGCGCCGCCGCCCACTTTTATTGCCGACCCACAGATGGCTTCGGGCACAGTGCGCCGAATAGATATGCCTGCGGCGGGCGCACAGGTCACGGTTTCCCGGCAGATCAAGTTTGCAGGGGGCCGCACCCGCAGCGAGAACCTGCCCAGCACCTACCGGGCTTGGGGCGGCGTTTTTGCTGTTCCACCGGGAGATGACCGTTTAAGCGGGCCGGAGTAGAGCATTTATCAAAAGAGTTGTTTGTTTTTGACTGCACTATGGGAGAGGCGCGGAACAGCTTGAATGCTCCGCGCCTGCGCTGTTGGCCCACAGCTAAGGCTTGATTTTGGGAGACAGAGCCACGATTGAAAACCAGAACGTTTCGAATGACTTGATGACTTCCACAAATTCACTGATGGTCACAGGCTTGGGAATATAGGCGTTGGCGTGCAGGTTGTAGCTGCGCCAAATGTCGCTTTCGGCTCTGGAGGTGGTCAGCACGATCACCGGAATATTGCGGAAGTACTGATCGAGTTTCAGAATGTCCAGCACTTCCAGGCCGCTCATACGCGGCATATTCAGATCAAGCAAAATCACGTCTGGGGTGGGTTTTTCGGCGTACGGGTCTTCTCGCCGCAAAAAACGTAGGGCTTCTACACCATCTTTGGCTACATGCAAATGATGGAGAAAATCGGCCTCCGAAAAGGCTTCCTCCGTCAGCATGACATCGGCGGGATTGTCTTCGACCAGCAAAATCTCAATAGGCTTCATGCAAACTCCTGAGCAGTCAGTGAACGGACAGCGGGTAAACGCCCTTCGCTGGGGCAGTTATAGCGGGTATGGCCGGACAAACCAGTGACAATGCTTAAATTCTAGCCGACTGGGAAACGGAATTTAAGGCGGAGAGGGAGGGGCAGAGCTTGCTTCTGGCGGGCCGTCACCCCCTACAGCAGGCGACAGATCAGCGGCTCCTGGACTGGCGGGAGCGGGGGGAACAGTAAACGAGAAGGTGCTGCCCCGGCCAAGCATGCTGGTCAGGTCAAGCGTGCCGCCGTGCTGCTCTACAGCAGTACGCGTGACGGCAAGGCCAAGGCCACTGCCCTCGTATTCGCCGGGGCCGTGCAACCGCTGAAACACGCCGAAAATCCGGTCATGGTACTGAGGCTCGATGCCGATCCCATTGTCCTGAACGTGAATCCTCCAGTGGTGGCCTTCATCTGTTGCCCACACTCTGAGCAGTGGTGCCCGCCCCTCGGCACGGAATTTGAGAGCGTTGCCGATGAGATTCAAAAAAATGTGCCGCAACAATTCCGGGTTCCCCACACAGAGGGCAGAGGTTCAATTTGAATCTCTGCGCCCTGAACTTGCAGCTGTAGGTCGTCAAGCACTTTTGCCACCAACTCGGCTGTATTCACCGCAGAGAAATTGCGCCCGACTTGTCGCACCCGTGAGTAGGCCAGCAAGTCCTGAATCAGGTATTTCAGGCGCTGCGTGGCCGAAATGGTAAAGGCGATGTACTGGTCAGCGCGGTCATCGAGTTTGCCCGAATAGCGTTTAGAAAGCAGTTCGGTGTAACTGCCGATGGTTCTGAGGGATTCTTGCAGATCGTGGCTGGCCACGTAGGCAAAGTGTTCTAGCTCGCGGTTGCTGCGTTCGAGCGCCGTATTGGTGGTTCTGAGCGCCTGCTCGCGCTCCTTCACTGCGCCCGCCATGATCTGAAATTGTTCCCCCAATTCGCGCAATTCCAGCAGGGGCGTGAGCGGAAGGCGGTCATCGTAATTGCCCGCTGCCATCTGCCGCGCCCGCGCCGTCACGTCCTGCACGTTGCCCGCAACCGTTCTGGCCGCCCGCACGGCAGTCAGGATCAGCAGCAAAATACTCAGCAGCAGGCCCAGCAAAGTCACGGCCCGCACATTGCGGAGGGTGTCGGTACTGGAGAGAAGCGCCGCCCTCAGATGAGCATTTTCTCTTTCCTGCATGGTATTCAGCGTTTGCCGCGCCTCATCGAGCGTGCGTTTGCCGCTGCCGTCGCTGACCAACCGCACGGCGGCGTCTAGAGATTCTCGGCGGGCCGTAATTTCGGGAATGGCCGCCTGACGATCCCACGCTTCTATCAAGAGGGCCACCCTATTCAGGGCCACCTGCTGTTCACTGGTCACACTCGCTTCCCGCAGAGCCGCGATATGGCCGGGCAAGATTTTTTTGGTGGTCGTGTACGGCTGTAAAAAGGCCGCAAGACCTGTAATCACGTAGCCGCGCTGCCCCCGTTCTGGGTCGGCGGTATCGCGCAGAAGGGCTGTGATAAGAGTCACCCGCGCCTGCGCTTCACTGACCAGCTTGGCGCTGCGGGCATTGCGGTCTACGGCAAACAGCACCGAAATGCCCACACACAGCAGCAGCAACAGGGGCAACCAAAAAGGCCGCAGAATAAACGTGGAGAGCGGTTGGCCCGGCGAAGAATACGGGGCTTCCCTCTCCGTGTTCTGGTCTCTCTGATCCGCAAAAGATGTGCCAGGAGGATGATGCTGAGCCGACATGCCTCCGGAGTGCAGAAGAAAGCCCTGATGACCGCTGTACTTTTTTAGTGGTGTGAGATAAATGTCACGTCTGAACCAGCTCGCTTTGCACCCTCACGCGCCGCCAGATCCTGGATAGCGTTCAGGTCTGACCCAACTCTGGCCTGTACCGACTCTATGTTAGAGGCTGGTTCGTACCTGCCACAATTCTGGAAACAGCACGATCTCTAGCGCTTTACGGAGGTAGCCCACGCCGCTCGTACCGCCGCTGCCCGTTTTAAAGCCAATGGTGCGCTCCACAGTCGTCAGGTGATTGAAACGCCACGCCCGGAAATTGTCTTCCACATCAAGCAGTTTTTCGGCCAGTTCGTATAGATCCCAGTATCGCTCTGGGTTGCGGTACACCGTCAGCCACGCCTCCAGCACCTGGGGGTCTTCTACAGGCTTCTGGGAGAAGTCGCGCTGCAACACTTCGGCGGGCACTGGCAACCCCCGCGCCGCCAGCAGTTGCAAGGTCAGGTCGTACACGCTCGGCGCTTTCAGGGCCGCTTGAAGAGGATCGAGGAGGTCGGCGCGGTGGGCGTGGGGCCGCAGCAGGGCCGGGTCGCGGTTGCCCAGCAGCACCTCGACCATGCGGTACTGCGCCGACTGGAACCCGGACGCCCGCCCGAACGCGTCACGGAATTGCAGGTAATCGGCAGGCGTCATGGTCTTCAACACGTCCCACGCATTGGTCATCTGCTGCTGCGCCCTAACGACCCTGGAGAGCATTTTCAGCGGCGTATCGGTCACGCCAGCCGCCAGCAGGGTCATGGCCGCTGTCAGTTCGCGCACCACCAGTGACATCCAGACCTCCGACACATGATGCACCGACACGAACAGATGCTCGTCGTGCGCCTGGGTCACGGGCTGATGGGCCGACAGCAACGTGTCTATTTGCAGGTATTCCACGTAACTCAGCGCCCGCGAGAAATCACCGTAGGCACGTTCGGCAGAATTTGGGTCTGGATCGGCGGGGGTGACGGGACGGTGGGAATCGCTCATGGGCTGAGCGTACTCCTAACAGGCGGGCCAGAGCTAGAAGGGAGCTGAATGGAATGACCCGCAAGTCGCGGCGACCAACATCGACCGTATGGAACGTCAAATGCACAGAACAAGGGTTCCGGGGTGGTGAGGCTGAGAGGCAGTGCTTGTCCTCTCACCTCAGCTCTGACCACTCGCCCTCTTCACTTGGCCTAGTCGCTCGCCAAGCTGGCCCGGACGGCCTGACGGCGCTGCTTCACTGCGTACATCCGTTGGTCAGCCAGTTCGATCAGGGCCAACCCGGACGCCTCGCTGCTCTGCGCGATCCCCACGCTGACGCCCCTGAGCGTGGACACCTGCCGCGCCGCCAACACCGCCACATCCACTTGTTCGTGCAACTCGTCTTCCTCGGTTCTGGCCGAGAGCAAGATGAATTCGTCGCCGCCAACCCGGTACAGATCGGCGGCGTTGCCCAGGTCTACGGCCAGTGTTCCAGCAAATACTTTCAACACTTTGTCGCCCTGGGCGTGGCCCTCAGCGTCGTTCACTGTCTTCAGGCCGTCCAGATCCAGCACCGCCAGGGTAAAGGCCTGATTGTTGGCCCGGCGATCACTCCTGTCTTGCTCCAAGGCCCGGCGGTTCAGCGCCCCGGTCAGGGGTCTTGGCGGGCTTCCTGGAGGGCCGCGTCCATCACCAAACGCCGATCCAGCGCACTCCTAACGCTTCTGCCCGCCGCTTCCAACAGCGCCCGGTCACTGCTGCGCCAGTGGGTCACGGCATTGTCTTTCAGGCGCACCGTCATCAACAAAGAGGTGACGGTGCCGCGCGTACCCAGCGGCAGCCACGCAATTTGCCCAATGCCCGCAACAACGACTTGTTCTACGGCATTGGGATGGGCCGCGTAACCTTCCAGGTACAGCGGCGCCGTGGCGTTCTTCAGGGCCGAAATGATGCTGCTGGGCCAGCCAAACAATTGTTCAGGCACGGCCTGCGCCGCAGCGGGCAAACGGGGGTGGGTATAGGCAACCTCCATTCTGATGCAGTCTCCCTGAAACCAGACCAGGCCGGTGTAGTCGGTTCCCAGCGCTTCGCCCAGTAACCCCGCCGCCAACGTAATTTCTTCTGGGCCGAGGTCAAGGTCCATCAGGCTGCTCACGCCTTCCAACACCCGGCCATGTTCCAGAATCCGGCGCAGCTCCTGGCCCACTTTCTCCTGTGCGCCCAATTCGCGGCTCAGGTGCAGATTCTTGATTCTGAGTTCCAGTTCATCTACGACCAGCGCCGCCAAATCCTGAAGGGCCGCCACGTCGGCGGGCGTCAAGGGGTGAGGTTGATCGTCCAGCACACACAGCGTGCCGATGCGGTATCCACTGGGACTGGTCAGGGGCGCGCCTGCATACATATGAATGTGCGGTGAATGTGCGGGTCGCCCGTAACCAACGGGTTGTGGGAAAAGCGGGGATCAAGGTGAGCGTTCTCGATGACCATTGGCGTGTCTTGCAGAATCGTCCATGCACACAGCGCATCGGTACGCGGCATACTCACCGGACTCGCGCCCACCGCCGCCTTGCCCCACAAACGGTACTGATCTACAAAATTGACCATAGCAACGGGGGTTTTGAGCAGGTGGGCCGCCAGCCGGGTGATCCGGTTAAACGCTTCTTCCGGATAAGTATCGAGCATTTCGTACTGAGCCAGCGCCAACAGCCGGGCGTATTCTTGGTCGGGGAAAGGAGCACCGGGTAATGCTCCAGCAATAACTTCTAGAACTTGACCCTGTTGAAGCGAGGGACGAGCACACTGGAGAGCACCATGGGGAAACCACGGAAAACCTGGACGACCAACATCAAAGAAGCCATGGTTCTGAGCGTCTTGCGGGGAGCGTTGGGCGTGGCAGAAGCGGCCCGACAGAAGTCTGGTCGGCAGCTTCGGCGTTCAGCGCGGGCAGCGACAAGAAGCCCAGTGCCCCCAAACGGTAATTCAGGGTCACGACCACCACGCCGTATTACTCGGCCAGCACACTGCCGTCGTAGGCACTGCCCGACCCCAACGTAAAGCTGCCTCCGTGCAGCCACACCATCACGGGCAGGCGGCTGTCGGCGGTGGCCGATTTGGGCGTCTACACATTCAAAAACAGGCCGTCTTCGTTGCCCTGCACCTCTCCGGGCGTCACTCCGGCCACCGCAAACAGGCCGAGGGCAATCTGAGGACACACCGACCCCGGCTGGCTGGCGTCACGCGGAACCGTCCAGGTCGGCGCGGCCCGCGGCGGTTGCCAGCGCAGATTGTTCACTGGCGGCGTAGGGAATGCCCAAAAAGCTGTTAGCGGTGCCCTGCCGTCCGGTCACTGCGCCCTGATCGGTCTGTACGGCCACTGGGGTCTGCGCTGCTGCGGTCTGCGTAACTGTGGCCTGATCCTGTGCAGTACACGTCAGGAGCAAAGTCATTGTTGATAGCCGGGAGAATACTGTTCTCAACATAGTCGACCTCATAGTTGGCCTCTAAGAGCAGAGAGAAAAGGAAAACTGCATCCACCCAACGACATCAACACCTGCTGTCAACACTTGTCATCGACACTGGGGAGTGTTCATCAAAGTAAGCAGGCTCACTAACATAGTCTGTACGGATTGGGGCAAATCAGAGTCGCGGGCCGAAACAGCAGCGAAGAAGAGGGGATTTTTGATCTCTGAGCCGTAGTTTATGCCAGCAACGGCCTGTCCAGTCCTCTTAAGGTCTACCAGACATATTCAGCCCTGCGCACCGCAGATTGATAGGCTGTGGGTCTGATGATCTCGCCGCGACTCTCTTCCCCTCTAGCTGCCAGCCATTGCTATACCACCGCCCGTACCCAACCTGACTTGGACGCAGGGCAATGAGCGGCGGTTTGGTGGCTCTGCTCGACGATGTGGCGGCCATTGCCAAGCTCGCCGCCGCGTCGCTGGACGACATCGCGGCGGCGGCAGGCAAGGCGGGCACCAAGGCTATCGGCATCGTGGTCGACGATACGGCGGTCACGCCACGCTATGTCACCGGGTTTAGCCCAGACCGGGAACTGCCAATTATTTGGCGCATCGCCAAGGGGTCACTCCGCAACAAGATCGTATTTATTTTGCCTGCCGCCTTGCTGCTCAGTCAGTTTTTGCCCTGGGCCATAACGCCCCTGCTGATGCTGGGCGGGGCTTACCTGTGCTACGAGGGTGCAGAAAAGCTGTACGAGGCGGTATCGGGGCATAAGGAAGCGCCAGATGCATCGGCGGCCAAGCTGACCAGCACGGCGCACGAGCAGACGATGGTGGCCGGAGCCATTCGCACCGATTTTATTTTGTCGGCAGAAATCATGGCGATTTCGTTGGCCGACGTCGCTGACCAACCATTCTTTTCCCGCGCCATCATTTTGATCTTGGTGGCCCTAGCGATTACCGCGTTGGTGTACGGCCTGGTCGGATTGATCGTCAAAACCGACGATTTTGGCTTGAAACTTGCTGGAAGCGGTTCGGGTGTGGCTCGCAGCATCGGGCGCGGCCTGGTCAAAGGCATGCCCGTCGTGATGGCGGCGTTGTCGGTCATCGGCACGGCGGCCATGCTGTGGGTGGGCGGGCACATCATCATAGACGGCCTCGACAAGTTCGGTGTGGGCGGGCCGGCCCACTTCCTGCATGACCTGGCGGTAGGGGCGGGCGCGGCGGTGCCTGCGGCCAAAGCTGTGGTGGAATGGCTGGTCGACACCCTCGGTTCTGCAGTGGTGGGCGTGGTCGTTGGGGGTATCATCGTGGCCGTTATGCATGTGCTGCCCCGCAAAAACAAGCACTGAGGGCTAACCCCGATGTCACGATAAAACGAAGTACGGACTCCGAACCGAATCCCAACACTCCGGGATTCGGTTCGGAGTCCATATCATTCATGGCTCACAGCTCAGCGCCAAATGAGGGCCGAACTTTTTCGAGTGGTTTTGACCTCCTACCTCAGGGTGCCGGACTCAATTTGTAAATGGCATTGGCGTAGTCATCGGAGATCAGGATATTGCCCGCTGCGTCTGGCATGGCATCTACCGGGCGGCCCCAGCGGACTTTGCTGGCGGCGTTGGTGACCCAGCCCGTGACCAGATCTTGCTCTGTGCCCGCCGTGCCCTGCGCTGTCCACGGGAAATACACGACTTTATGGCCCACGAACGCCGAGCAATTCCAACAGCCGTGCAGCCCGATCACCGCGCCGTTGCGGTAGGCGGCGGGTACCTTGGAACCCTGCAGGAACGTCAGGCCCAGCGGGGCAGAGTGCGCCTGAATGCCCTTGCTGATGCGGTCGATCGCGCCGCAATTTAGCTTGCTGCCATCGGCGTTGTTTTGCACGTCGCGGTCATAGGGCATCAGGTCTAGGCCCGCATCGGGGTTCGGGTTGCAGTAGGGCCAGCCGTAGTTGCCGCCGTCGCGGACGCTGGTAAATTCTTCGGGTGGATGGTTGTCCACATACGACTGAATGACCTTGCCGTAATCGTCGCCGGTGCCATCGTTTTGCCAGTCGTTGTGGAACGGGTACGCGATATTGTCGCGGTTGTTGACGGCCACCCACAGCGTATTGGTGCCCGGAACCACCGCCAGTCCCTCGGCATTGCGGATGCCCTGTGCAAACAGGCGGCCCCCGCTGCCATCGGCGTTGTACACATAAATCGCGGCGCGTTTGAAGGCGGCGGTCACATCGCTGGGGCTCGCATTGGTGGCCGAGGCAACCGAGACATACAGCCTGTGACTGCTGTCTATAGCGATGTTTTTGAGGGCGTGCGAATAAGCGCCCTGAAGTTCTGGCGTGCTGTTGTCGGGCAAGCTATTGACAATCACGCTGGCACTGCGCCGGGACGTGTCGCCCGCTACATAGACTGAACGTGAGATCTTGCTGCTCTCGGCCAGATACAGGTAACTTACGCCGCCCTGCACGTCCAGCACGAGGTCGTGTGGGGATGAGAGGCCACTGGCGAACTCGCTGACCACGCCTACACCGCCTGCGTCTGGGCGCACCAGCAGCACTTTGCCGGTGCTGGGCTGAGACACCAACAAGTCACCGTTGGGCAGCGGCAGCAAAAACCGGGCCTTATCAATCCGGGTATACACCGAAATCTTGAAATTCGGCGGCACTTTTAGTGTGCGGGCCACATCGAACGGCGCGGCGCGGAGGCTAGCGGGCACGCTGACGGTTACATTCACACTGGCGGCAGGTGGCGGGCCGGCGGCAGGCACACTGCACGTTAGGCGCGCTCCTGCCCAGTCGGCATGGTCATACGATTTGCCGTCTCCGGCGTCTGTCACGACCAGTTTCAATTCGTTTTTACCCGCTACACTTACATTCACGCTCTGGGTGGCACTGCTGCCCGTCATTCGGCCCGAATCGAACAGCTTGGCCCCATCCGCAAAGACCTGGAAAACCACGGAACCTTGAGTTTGTCTGTCTATTTCATCGTCCAGGCCGACATCGGTCACAAACGTGGAACACTGCCCGCCCAGCGCATAGGAGATGCTGGACACCGAATGCACGCCCAGGCCTTTGGCGTACACCTTGCCGTTCAGGGTCAGCGCCCGCCCATCGCCCGCCGCCATTTCGCCGTTGCTGCGGTCACGTTCGACTGGCCCCCACCCGCTGCTGGCCGAAGTCCAGTTCAGCGCCGACAGGTCGTTGCTGCCAGTGACGATGCCCAAGCCCTGAAGCGGCGGTTGGGAGTCTGTCCAACTGCGGTCTATGCCATCTGCGTAGGGGTCTGTGGCTCCGGGCTGTGGGTCGGTCTGGGCGGACTGCTGCGAACAGCCACCGAGCAGCAGGCCAGTGACCAGCAACAACCCTTGAGCACGAGTGGCAAAACGGGACGGGCGTTGCAGGACCATCGGAAGCCTCCTGTTGAGTACCGAAGAAAGAGCCTGAGGGCTGGAAGATCGGGAGAGGCCAGTCTAGAAATCCCCGCTTCGCTGCGGGTGTGAAGCGGGCCATAAGTTACTCAGAAAATGCCGGATTGTGCGGAAGCTGAGCAGAGTCAACAAAGCTGTGATTTCGGCTAAGAAGGTATTTGGGCCGTGCTGGACAGCGCAGTTGGAGATGACGCTCCCCTCTAGGCGGCAGGTACACTCAAGAACTTCATGAACAGTAATTCTAGGCCGCCAGCCCATGCAGGAGACAAGAAGCCAGCCCCGACATCCGGAACTGGCTTCTGGAGATTCAACGTGAATCAACAGGGTTGATCTGTTGTGTTAATCAGCTGGGGCGGGGGCCATCAGTGGGGCCGCCCAGACGAACTTCAGTTCGGGCCGGAGCCACAGCCTCACGGCGACCAGACAGGCCAGCCAGGCCCAGCAGACCGAGCAGACCAAGCCAGTTCCAATCAAAGCCATCATTATTATTGTTAGTCGTCTGAACAGTTGTATCCGTCCCGGTGGTTGCCGTGTCGGTGGTGTCTTGTGCGTAGGCCGGAAGCGGCGCGAGGGTCAACATCAGGGTCAAAATCAGGGCTTTTTTAGGTAAGGTCATGGGGCCTCCGCAGGCTGAGAAATCAGTAGTGCTGAACGTGAAGTCAAGCGCCGTTAGCGTTTGTTCTGCTGGTTGTCGGTGTCGCCTGTAATGCGGGCGTCACCTGTCTGGTTTACGTCCAGCACTTCACGGCCCACCGTGCCCGTCACCTGCTCCTGCGTGGTCACGACGCGTTTGCCAATTTCGACCTCTTCAGTTACAAAGGCTTCCTTGCTCACGTTGGCGCGCTCGGCTTCCACATCCACCCGGAGCGTTTCGGTGCTGCTGCCCATCTCCACCTGACCCTGGACTGGGCGCGAGTCGGTCACCGCATGGCGCTCAATGATCACTTCCTCGTGCATTACAGGAACCTGCACTTTTTCTTCGTGGGTTTCCACATGCTTGCTGACCTGCACACTGCCCGCCATGTATTTTTCTTTGTTCACCGACAGGCGTTCTTCCAACAGTTGCAGGCGCTCCGGCGTCTTGAACATCCGGTCATTGGTGTCTTGGTCACGGTAGTTATACGTCTGGGCAGTTGTGGCCGTTTGGGTAGGCTCAACCGCCGCAGTCTGAGCAGCCATGCTCATCTGGTCTCCGCGCAGCACGCGCTCATCGCTGCTCTGGGCGTCGAACGTGTAGTCTTCGTCGTCGCTGTAGCGGTGGAGAGAAGACAGTTGACTTGTGGTGAGATCGTCGAAGTACACACCGTCGTCTTCAAAACGGGCGAGGCCGATGGGCAGCAAGACTGCGCCGTTCAGGTCGCCGCCATTCTGGTCGACGATCAGGTACCGCAACTTGCCGTAATCATCGTCTACGAGGGCGTCACGTACCATACCCAACTGCTGGTGGCCGGACAGAAAAGCAGGGGTGCCCACTGGACTGTACATGCCCGTGTCCTGAAAGTCGGCGCTGTGTTGACTGGAAATCTGAGAAAGTCTATGCAAATGGGTCATGTTCGCTCCTTGAGGGTGAAGACGTACTCCGTGAATGGTGGCATTTCACTTCACTGTCTTTCCCTGAGAACAGATTCAGACCTATTTAGTTTTAGACCATTGGATGTTTACTTTTGTCACGTTTCTTTGGCAAGCTCGGTCGTTGTCAATCGGATCATAGAGAATGATTACGGTAAATGCCGTATTAAAAGCTTTCAAATCCCACTCAAATAAACAGTCGCTAATCCAGATCCATATCCGGTTGTAGATTCCGATAAAAGCTTTGTTGGTGGGGGAAACTCGATTCGGCTGCCGAGTTAATGAAAACTCAATCCAAAGATTGTGAAGTCCCATTCCACAGGAGTTGAACGGCTGATTTTAGTGACGCAATAAGGCATTCACTGCGTCCTTAATGGCCCGCCTGCGCTCGGCGTGATCAATCTCCTGTTCCGAACCATCCATCAGCAGGGGCCGGGTTTGGGTCAGGGCAATGACCAGATCAAGCAGGATGTTGGGCGGGAAAGTCGCGCTCAGCAGGCCGTGTTCCTGTGCCCTCCGGATTTCGGCCACCTTGTGACGGTTGGCTTCTACAACCGCGTCTGTCTTCATGCCCACCGCGCCACGTTCCAGGCCGTCCCACACACCGATTCGGAACACTTCTGGGTACTTCTGAAACTGGTCGAACAGGCGGGCGGCGTATTCTGCGAGGTCATGCACGTCTACCGGAACGTCATTCATATTGCGAACGATCAGGGCGTCGAATACGGCATCGAATAACTGGTCTTTGCTGTGGTAGTAAGCATAGATCATGGCTTTGTTGCTGCCCGAAGCTTTTGCGATTCGGTCTATGCGTGCGCCAGCAATGCCGTAGCGGGCGAATTCGGCGGTGGCCGCCTCCAAAATCCGTTGCCGGGTAGCTTGGGCGTCTCTCTTCACACATTCAGCATACAACCAACCTGTTGTTTGACTTCTGAAAACCAAGCTGTTGTAATGCATCCACCAAGCAACCAGTTGGTTGCCTCTCTCCTCTCATTTTCGCGCTTTGTTCCGCCCCGCAGGAGACCTATGAAGCTCACCGACTTTCGTACCCTTGGACGCTCCGGCCTGATCGTCAGCCCTCTTTCGCTGGGCACCATGACCTTTGGCACGCCGCGCTGGGGCTCGCCTGACGACGTGTCGGAGAGCATTTTCAATGAGTATGTGGATGCGGGCGGCAATTTTATAGATACCGCCGACGTGTATTCGGGTGGGCGCAGTGAGGAACTGGTGGGCCAGTACACGGCGTCCCGTAAGTTGCGCGACCAGTTGGTGCTGGCGACCAAATTCACCTTTGGGGCGGTGCGCGGCAATCCCAACGCCAGCGGCAACGGGCGCAAGAACATGCAACGGGCGCTGGAAGGCTCCTTACGCCGCCTGCACACCAACTACATCGACCTGTACTGGATGCACGCCTGGGATTCGGTGACGCCCGTAGAGGAAGTGGTGCAGTCGTTCGGCGACCTCGTGCGGGCAGGCACCATCCGGTATTACGGCTTTTCCAACGTGCCTGCGTGGTATTTGGCCCGCGCCGCTACTCTTGCCGCCGAAAACGGCTTGCCCGGCCCGGTGGCCCTGCAAGCCCAGTATTCTCTGGTAGAGCGCAGCCTGGAGCAAGAATATGTCCCTGCGGCCAAAGCGTGCGGCATTGGCATTACGCCGTGGAGTCCGTTGGGAGCGGGCTTTTTGAGTGGCAAATACAGCCGCGAATCGGCAGGAGCCAGCCCGACTCAAGCAGGGGCGGCAGGGCGGCTCAGCGGCCCCAATCCCTTTGGCGACACCAAATTTACCGAGCACAACTGGCAAGTGCTGGACGCTGTGCAGGAAATCGCCGCCGAGGTGGAACGTCCGCCCGCGCAGGTGGCGCTCGCCTGGGTCTTGGCGCAACCGGGCGTAACCGCGCCCATCGTGGGAGCCAGCAAACTCGCGCAACTGCACGACAGCCTCAGCGCCCTAGAACTGCGCCTGACGCCCGAACAACTGAAGCGCCTGAATGACCGCAGCGTGCTTGACCCGGCACACGGCATGACCAAAATGCTGAAGAACGCCGTGTTTGGCGGGGCCTCGGTGCAGGGCTGGGACGACTAAAAGCCGTTCGGGATGACCTCAAGCTGAACCGGGTTTCAAGTCCATCACCGCCACCAACAGGGCGTGAGGGAGTGTGAGCGCGGCAATCAGGGCCAGGTACAACGCGGCAAAGGTTTCCAGGTTATGCACCTGCGGAGCCGCCCAGAGGTACAGGCCGCCCAGCAAGGCAAGGGCAATCAGAGAAATCGGCAGAAGGTCGCGGCTGAGGCGCAGCACCGGGCGGGCCGCTACAGGCTGAAGTTTCAGCAAGCGTCCCAGATGCCGCCAGGCGTGCCACAGCGTGAAATAGATGCCGATAGACAGCGGTGCGGGCACCAGCAGGAAAGTCAACAGGAGCAGCGCCGTTTCAGCCAGTTCAGTCAGCAGAACTCGGCTGGAACGCAGCGTATCGGCTACATACCCCAGCAGGATGACGCCGACCACGACTGCCAAAGCGTTGAACACAGGGGCGGAGAGCAGCGGGCCACTGGCCGTTTTGATGATCTCACCTTGCCCAAACGCCTGCCCTACGCCCGACGCCAAGCGCCCGAACCATTCCGGAAAGGCCAACAGCGGCACCAGAATAGGCAGGCTGCCCCGCGCCAACAGCGTGACTGCCGCGCTCCAGCGTCCCAGCCAGCGGCGGCGGCCCTGCACCGTTTCCAGGTAATGCAGGTCGCCGTGCCCCCAATGCAGGCACGACAACAGCACGAATCCCCAGAATGCGGCGCAGGGCAGGAGCCACCAGAGGCCCAGTGCAAGGGCAGCCAGCAGCGCGTAAACCGCGATATACACCACCACCACGCCCAGCCGTTGGCCCCAGCGCCAGCCAATTCGGGTGGGAACCAGGTGATCCAGCGCCCCGTGCGGAATGCCCAGCAGCACCGTGCTGACCAGCAGAGGTAGGTACATCAGGCGGGTCAGCGACTGCGGAAACAGCAGCCACAGCACCAGCAAAAGCGCCATGCTGCTCCACGGAATCAGCGTCAGGGGAAGCGGGGCCGCACCGACAGGCCGGAGCCATAGTTTCACCGCCGCACGGTCAGAAGTCCATTTCATACGGATGGGGTGGCAGCGGGCAGAAAAATGGCAGCAGGCGAGAACAGTCGCGAGGGCAACAACAGCAATCTGGACAGAATCAAAACGGTCACGCGCCTCCTGAAAGCCGTCTGGCAGCTATGGTCTGCTCAAACCGCGCCGAAGCTTCAGCCGATAGTCGGTGGGTATTGAGTTTCTTGAGCCCAACCTAATCAAAGCCTTAGGATGCCGCTTTAGCAGTTCATACAGTTGTCGCGGTCAGTTTCAGGGCGGCACTCAAGCGGGCTTTGCCGCTGCTTCAGAAAGGCCGTGCGGAGGCAGGCCGTCACGCTATGGTGTCTTCAAACTTGTTGGACACGGCATTCCCGGCTCAGACGTTGACCCTAGCTTCTAAGTCGCACTCTCTTGAGCAGACACAATTTCTTAGCCCCACAGGAGCGAACATGGAACCCAGACGACTTGGCAAAACGGGGCACTTGATCTCCCCTATCGGTTTCGGCGCTTGGGCCATCGGCGGCACCTGGGGCGCGGTGGACGATACCACCAGCCTCGCCGCACTGCACCGCGCCCTCGATCTGGGTGTCAATTTTTTTGATACGGCGGACGTGTACGGCGACGGCCACAGCGAGCAACTGCTCGCCCGCCTGCGCCGCGAGCGATCCGACCCTTTTGTGGTGGCCACCAAAGCAGGCCGCCGCCTCGATCCGCACACCGCCGCAGGCTACAACCGCCAGAATTTGCAGGCGTTCGTGGAGCGCAGCCTACACAACCTCGGTGCAGAGGCGCTGGATTTGCTGCAACTGCATTGCCCGCCCAGCGAGGTGTACGAGCGCGATGACGTGTACGGCGCGCTGGACGAGCTGGTGCAGGACGGCCTGCTGCGGGCCTATGGCGTCAGTGTGGAAACGGTGCAGGAGGCGCTGACCGCCATCCAGCATCCTCACGTGGCGACTGTGCAAATTATCTTCAATGCCTTCCGGCTCAAGCCCGCCGAAGAATTGTTTGCAGCGGCGCGGGCGCACGGCGTGGGCATCATTGCGCGGGTACCGCTCGCCAGCGGCCTGCTCAGCGGCAAGCTGAGGCGCGATACCGCCTTTGCCGAAGACGATCACCGCCGGTTCAATCGTCACGGCGAGGCTTTTGACCGGGGCGAAACCTTTTCGGGCGTGGACTATGACGCGGGGCTGGAAGCGGTGGAACGGTTGCGGCCACTGGTGCCGGAAGGCGCGACGTTGGCCCAGTTCGCCCTGCGCTGGATTCTGATGTTTCCGGAGATCAGTTGCGCGATTCCCGGAGCCAAAACGCCCCAGCAGGTGGCCGACAATACGGCGGCGGCAGACCTGTCTCCCCTGACTGAAGAACAGATGAAGGGCGTGCAGGCCGTATACGACGACCTAATCCGCGCACAGGTTCACCCGCTGTGGTGAGGGCGCTCTAGACTAGTTCGAAGGCTTGTGTTGCCTTAATTTGCGTCACGGTAAGCTGAGGGCAGGGATGGCCTGAATCTCAGGCCATCCCTGCCGCGACGGCTGACCCCGTCTGGAACGCTTGTTCCTGATTTTTTCTTCTGGTGGGGGCGGAACCGCGCGTTCGGGAATCCTGGTGAAGAGTCGTGATGCGGGCGTGCAGCCCCAGGAACGCTTGAGCGCGTTTTCGCCCCTTCACCCCCTGCTGACTTCGCTCTTGTCGGCAAGTGCATCGGTGTTCTGGCCAGGTCACGGTGTTGCCCCAAACCGTGGAGCTCACCTGCGGGTGATCCACCTCCGCCAAGCTCGGACGCTCCCGGATGGCTGCGCCGTCACTTCGGAGCTGACCCGGTGTGAATGACCTCTGGGACGTCGTCTTCACCCCACAGTTTGGTCAGGAAGGTCTTGGCGGCATCGGGATCCCGGTGCCGCCCAAGCAGGATGTCAAGCACAACGCCGGACTGGTCAACCGCCCGTCACCACCCGTGCCGGACACCACCCACGGTGGCCGGAGGGCTTGGTGTCGGTCACGGACAGTCAACCGACCTCGGCCCAATAAAGGCAACACAACCGTTCGAAGACTTTCTGAAAGCCTGAGCAGACCAGTCTTCAGCAGATCATTCTTTACACGAAGCGGTCTACCACCGTCATCCCTAGACCCGCGAATTGGTTCATGTTGACCAGCGCGTCTATAGACTGCTCCAGCGAAATGCGGTTGCCGATGAGTTGATCAGGCTTCAGCAATCCACTCTCGATCATTCTCAGCATGTCTGGGTAGGCGTGGGCGGCGAGGCCGTGACTGCCGTAAATCTCCAGTTCCCGCGAAATCACGGCGTCCATCGGCACGGCGGGGTGGCGTTGGTCGGCCAGCAGCAAGCCCACCTGCACATGCCGCCCCCGCGTTCTGAGGTTTTGCACCGAATTGAAACAGGTTTGCGGGTGGCCCAGTGCGTCCAGCGAGAGATGTACACCGCCCCCGGAAAGTTCCCGTACCGCGGCCACCGCATCTGGCATGGTGCGGCTGTTGACGGTCTGATCGGCTCCCAGTTGGCGGGCCAACTCCAGCTTGGCATCGTCAATATCAATGGCAACGACACTGGCCCCGTGAGCCTTGGCGATCATGATGGCCGACAGACCTATACCGCCGCAGCCGTGCACGGCCACCCATTCTCCCCCCCGCACCCGCCCCTGCTGCACCACCGCCCGAAAAGAAGTGGCAAAGCGGCAGCCAAGGCTGGCAGCGGTCACAAAGTCCATGCTGTCCGGCAGGCGCACCAAGTTCTGGTCTGCAAACTCCAGCGCCACATACTCGGCAAACGATCCCCAGTGCGTAAATCCCGGCTGAAATTGCCGTTCGCAGACCTGTTGATGCCCCGCCTGACACTGAGAACAGCGCCCGCAGCCGCAGACGAATGGCAGGGTCACGCGGTCTCCAGCCCGCCAACGCTGCACCTGTGCGCCCACCGCCACCACGGTTCCGGCAAGTTCGTGGCCCGGAATATGTGGCAGAGCTATATCGGGGTCGTGGCCCATCCAGCCGTGCCAATCGCTGCGGCACACGCCTGTGGCCCCAACCTGCACCACCACGCCAGACTCGGTAGGGGTCGGATCGGGCACAGTGACCAGTTCGGGCTGCTCGCCAAAGGCGGTGTACATGACGCCCTTCATATCCAAACTCTCATGCTCAGACTCTAGCGGGCCAGACGAGTGGGAGGACTTAGAACGCCGCAGTTCTTCACCTAACCCATTCACATCGCCCGTGTCTGCCCGCTCAGCCGAGTCATACGGATTGCAATTGGAAGTCCAAACTGTGGGGCTTTCCATCCGAGCTGTCCAACGCCGGATCGAGCACAGAGACCCGGTTGCGTCCGGCGCGTTTGGCGGTATACATGCTCAGGTCGGCTTGGCGCAGGCCGTCACTGAGCGTGCTGCGCACAGCCCTCACTCCGGCGCTGACCGCAACATGGAGGGGACTGGCCGCCCACTGCGCTTCACACGCCACCCGAATCCGTTCCAGCGTCGCGGCCAGGCTGTCGGGGCTGGGTTGAAGCCGCACCACCACGAATTCATCGCCGCCCAGCCGTGCCAACAGGTCATCAGGGGCAAGGTAGCGCACAAACAGGGCCGCCAATTCCCTAGCACCTGATCCCCCGCACTGTGACCGAAGGTATCGTTGATGTGCTTAAGGTGGTCTACGTCAATGAAAGCCAGCGTCAGGGCCGAGCCGGAAGCCATCTGCTCGCCGCACCACTGCTCGAAATAGCGCCGATTATTCAGGCCCGTCAGGTCGTCGGTCACGCTGACCGTTTTCAGGTCGTCCTGCTCTGCTTCCAGCGCCTACATAGTGTGGCGAAACAGTTCCATATTCTGCCGGGTTTCCTCGGTGCGGTGGACAGTTTCCACCACCTTCAGTTGGGTGCTCAGTTCCTTCTTACAGCGGGTTTTGACGGCTTGCACCATCTCCAGCAAGGTCAGGTAGGCGCTGTGGTGCTTGCCCAACCGCGCCTGAGCCGAGGCCCGCACCTGCAACACGTCGTCCAGCATATCTAGGCGAGTGGTGGCCCAGACCTCAAGCTGCTCCAGCTACGCGAGGGCCGAGGCTGGGTCACCGGAGTTGGCCTCCAGTTTCGCCGAATGGAAGGTCAGGAAACGGCGACTTTCTGTAGGCAGTGGGCGAACCAGTACAGCGTTCAGGCGGGAGCGGGCAGCCTCCACCTCGCCTGCCGCCGCTAGGCGCAGCGCCTGTTGGCTCACCACACCCAGTAGGGCCAGGCGTGGGCGGCCATCACCTGCTCTTCGGCCACATCGAGCATGACCTGACTGCGTTCCGTGTGGCCCAAATCCTGCTCGGCCACGCTGTCGCTTCCAAGCCCGGCCCTGCTTCGTGAGCCACATCAAAGGCCATCTGAAAACGCAGCCGCGCCCGCTCCGGGTCGTCCCAGACCAATTGCACACCGATATCGTTGTGGGCGAGGGCCGCCATTTCTGCGTCTGCGGCCTCCCGAGCCTGCCCGACAGACATCAGCACCGCGCCTTTGATGTGCAGGGCCCGCGCCAGCCAGACCCAGTGACCCGCTTCCCGCAAAGTCGGTTCGGCGGCGTCTATATCCTGCAGCCCTTCTGGGTAGCGTCCCTCACGCCAATTCAGGTAGGCCCGCAGCACAAGGCCTGAGCGGGCTGCTGAGAAGATTGATGAGCCGATTGCTGTGCTGTGTGCCGGGCCGTTTGGTCTGCACAGGCTGACTCCGCGAAAGCCCAAGCCGCCGCCGGGTCGCTCATACGGCTGGCCCAAGCGTGCTCGGCGGCTTGCTCATCAGTCATTCCCCACTATGGCAGATGGCCGCCCTCCTAAAAGCCGTGGTTGTAGGCCAAAACGCACCGTATTTAGATTGTGTCGCCCCGCTTGGGCCAGAGACCGCAACCGAGAGACCGAGCAGCGGCCACCCAACCCCCCCGCCGCACGCCTTCTGTGCCCCGCCTTCTCCTGTCCGTTCCTCTATTGTAGGGTCGCGTTCAAGCCCACTCTTTCGCCCTCAGAGGAACCTTCCATGTCTTCATCGTTTCCGCCGCCTTCCCCTGTTCCTGTCGCTCCGCCCAGTACCCTCGGCACCCTCTGGAAATCGGCTTGGTTCCGGCTGATCGTGTATGTGCTGGTCGGCTTTGTCCTGCTGTGGCTGTACCGCCGACTCAGAACGGTACTGATTGCGACGCTGGCGGCGTACCTGATCGCTTACCTCGTTCAACCCGTGCTGCAGCGCCTAGAACGGTACGGTGTCAAGCGGCCATTGGGAATTACGTTGCTGCTGTTGGTAGTCGTGGGAGTGTTTACCGCCATCAGCCCACTGCTGGGCGTGGTGTTCAATCAGGTGTCGTCGCTGGTGCAGGCACTCCCCAGTTTGGCTGATACCTTCAGTGCGTGGCTCAGCCAGTTGGCCGAAAAGCGTCCGGCGTTGGCAGGCGTGCAGCAGCAGGTCGAGGTGTGGCTCAGCAGCCTCACCCAGAATTTGTCCAGCAACCTTGGCGCAGTGCTGGGCGAGGTCTTTTCGCCCAGCGGCGTGCTGGTCGGCGGCTTGCTGGGCGCGGTGGGAATATTGGGGCAAGTGGTGTTGACCATCATCATCAGCATTTACATGATGGCGCGGTATCCGCAGATCGGGCCGTCCTTGCTGCGGCTGTTGCCCCGGCGTTTTCAGACGTTGGCCGATGACATCAGCGGGCACGTGGGCAACGCTGTGGGCGGGTATTTTCGGGGCCAAATGCTCGTGACGCTGTCTTTTGGCCTGATGGTAGGTACGGGTCTCACGGGCCTCGGCCATCCCGCTGCGCTGGGCATCGGCTTCGTAGCGGCGCTGTTTTATATCGTGCCGTATCTGGGCTTCTGGGTGGCGCTGATTCCTGCCCTGCTGCTGGCAGTCCCGTTGGGCGGCCTGAAGGTGGTGCTGGTGCTGGTGGTCTTCCTGCTCGCCGATCAACTGTCGGTGCATGCCATCTCGCCCAGAGTCATCGGCCAGAACACCAATCTGTCGTCGTTGGCAGTCGTCTTGGCCGTCACCTTCGGCGTGGGCCTGTTCGGCATTCCCGGCTTGTTCATCTCGGTGCCGTTGGCTGCGCTCGCCAAAGCCCTGACCGAAGCGTATTACTACCGCAGCCGGGGGTATCAGGCCATCAGCCGCCCTTATCCAAGACTAGAAGCCGAGCCTGACCCACCGATGATCGTGACACCAGACCAGAGCTTGCGCCCGGAAGGAGGGCAGAGCAGGTAGTCCGAACTGACTAAAAATACGGACGGGCAGCGCTCCGTTCCTGATGTGCGCAGAACGAAAGGAAGTCTCTCCTACCCCTGGCCCAACGGCGACTGTTCCAACTGTGCTAACCAGTCCCCAGGATCGGCGTACACCGCCGCCGCGCCCTCGAAACGGGTGTCGCCGCCGCAGCGCAAAGCAATGGTCGCCACGCCCGCTTTCCGCGCACTCTCGATGTCAAAGGGCGTGTCGCCCACCATCAGCACCTCGGCAGGTTCCAGCCCCAGCTTGCTCACGGCGGCCTGCACGATGTCTGGCTCCGGCTTGGAGGCTTCCACATCCGAGGCGGTGGTGTAGTCGGTGAGCAGGTCGTCTACTCCAGCCACCTTCAGCAAGTCGGCCACCAGAGCCTCATCTGCCGAGGTGCCCACGATCAGGCGCAGGCCCCGCGCTTGGAGGCGCTCTATCAGGGCACGGACGCCGGGTTGGGCCTTCAGATGCGGCACTTCCTCAGCCTGAAAATGCCGCTTCCAAGCCTCGCTGAGCCGCTTAAACGTGGGCGTGTCTTTGTGAATATCGGTCAGCCGGGGCACCATCTGATCGCTGCCCATGCCGATCAGTGGGCGTACCTGATCAAAGGGCACGGTCAAGTTCTCATCGGCAAATGCCTTCACCCAGGCGCGGGCGTGGGCATCATTGCTCTCCACCAGGGTTCCATCAATGTCAAAGATGACGCCTTTATACATGCGGTCAAGGTAGACAGCAAATGGCCCCCGCACATAAGACAGGCCTGGGCAGAACTTTAGGAAAGACGGCCTGTATCTAGGAAGCAGCAAGTCCTGTCATCTTCCTCTGGATTGGCTTAAGGATGAGTCCGTTTTTGATGGTTCGGCAACCGTTATCTTGCCTCCACTGCTGAAGAACATAAACAGGCCCACTGACCGGGCCAGTTCGAG
Source organism: Deinococcus sp. QL22 (assembly GCF_023370075.1). Classification (NCBI taxonomy): domain Bacteria; kingdom Thermotogati; phylum Deinococcota; class Deinococci; order Deinococcales; family Deinococcaceae; genus Deinococcus; species Deinococcus sp. QL22. Next base: position 91,210 of record NZ_CP097154.1, on the reverse strand, counting down.
GCGTTGGAGGCTGATATGGTTCGCCCGATTGCTCTGCTTGCCCTGCCCGCATTGGCCCTGACCGCCTCGATCCTGCGTGGGCCGCCCAGTCCTTTGCGCCCCACCACGTCCGCAGATGGCGTGGGGCCGCTGACCCGCCGCCGCTACTGGGCCGAAGTGGAGGGGGCCACCCGCACGCCGCAGGACATCGCCACTGATTGGCGCAACCGCCTGCCTCAGCATTCGCCAAAGGCGATGGCCTGGTTCCGGGGGCTGGATCATCCGGTGCCGCCCATAGCGCAGGGGGATCGGTTGTGGATTTTGCTGCTGGGCACGCGCCGCGCACGGGTCGTCATCGAACACGTAGACGACATGGGCTTCCGCGCCCGCACACTGCGCCTTCATCCCGATGCTGGCACCTCTGAATTTCGGGTGCTGCCGGGACACCGGGCCGGGCACCTGGTCTTGCAGGTGGAATCGGTCATGCGAACAAACTCGCGCTTTGACCGAATCGCCTACATTCTGGGGGTTCATGCGGCACAGCGGATGACCTGGGAGCGGGTGCTAGACAGCGTGGCGGCCTATAGCGGTGGGCAAATAATGAACCGGGGGCATGAAACGGTGGAACTGCCAATGCTGCCGCAGGTGCCGGAGTTGCTGGCGGGGAGTTCGGCCGAGGAATGAGCCGAGCCGAAAATAGGCCGGGTGCAGCCAAGAATTGGCTGGCCATCTAGATGTGAAAACCCTAAAGGTCATTTGAGCTACTTCACGCATTAGCCTCAAAAACACCGCCGAAGGCTTATCAAAGCTGAGCCTTGTGAGGAGGCGGGAGGAGTTCGTGCATGACGAACTGCACCCTGGCAACGGGTCTTGAGGATTTGGAACTGCTCCAGCAACTCAGAGTGGCCCTCATTCCCCGACTGACACCCTCTGAGGTATTGAGCAACACTTATAGAAATCTGCGCCTCCCTAACCTCGGCACCCCCGCTGGAAGTGGTGCTTTTTGATTGGAAGACCTACGAAGTTAAAGACATTCAGACGTTGGGTGAGTTGAGGCTGGAATCCAGGGAAACCGAGTTGCAGATAGGCCAGCCTTTTCATGCCCATCATCCTGCAATTCAAGTGGCCCAAACAGGAGCGGCACAGACAGGGGGGGACAGACCGGAGCGGCACAGGGTAGACCAGGGCAACCAGATTTAAATTCGGCTGGCCCTCTTGGGTCTGGCCCTGTCTGGTTGCCGGGCCGCCCGCACGCGCCGGGGTACTGGCTCTGCACCTTCCCTATTCCCAGGCAGATGCACCGCTAACGGCAAAGGGCTGGACAGAAGATGAGCAGTTGTGGTGGCATTCGGTGGCCTCGTTGACGGGGCTGGCGCTGGATTATGTCGCGCTGGCCGAGCGCACCGAACAACTGGAAGAAAGCAACGTGGAGTTGCGCGGCTACACGCACGCCCTGTCTCATAATCTGGGCGAACCAATAGAGCGGGTATCGAACTTTTTGAAATTGGTGAAACGGCGCTTGCACGGCCAACTGGACACCCAGACGCGCCGTTTGTTCGAACTGAGGCGGCGCGAGGCCGAGCAACTAGCGATCCGGGTAATGGAACTGCGGGTCTTGGCGCTGGTAGACCGCCAAGCCATGCGTGTAACCCCCATTGACCTGAATGTGCTGCTGGTGCAGGTGCACCATATCCTTGCTCCCCTAACACGGGGCCGCCAGATCGAGTGGCTGGTCGCAGATTTGCCCAAAGTCAAGGGGACGCGCTGCTGTGGCAAGTGTTCGTGGAGCTGCTGGCCTTTGTACTAAGTACATCCTTGTTAAGTTTTAGATCAGGGTGGCTCCGAGGGCTTGGAGGGCGATCAACAAGGCCGCTTGGAGTTCGCTGACGGTGTCGTAACACCGCCGAGGCATCAAGAATCCTTTGAGTCTGCGCCAAGTCGTTTCAATGCGATTGAGCATGGGGCAGTACGCTGGGAGATATCGAAGGAGCATCCCCTTGGCAGCCCAGATCGGCTCTCGTGCTCGAATCGCCTGACCGCGATGAAATGAGGCGTTGTCCAACATCACCACCGTCAACCGAGCGGTTCCTGAACGACGCTGCGCGTCGTCAGACTGTTCAGCGAGGGTGTCCAGATAAGCGATGACATCATCCTGCGTGCAAGACGCGGTCAACTGCCGCACCGCCAAATGCTCACCTTGGGCGTCCACGGCCAGCGTACCAATGAGGTTGATCCGTCCTTGAGATCCCCAGCGCGTGGGCACTTTGAACTGCCGTCCGGAACCCCGTGGGAACCAGGAATTGGTGACCGACAGCATCAGTGACAAGCCGGTCTGATCTAAAAACTTGAGGGTGAGTTTGCCATCCAATGCCCCTTTTTTAGCGTCTCGATCGACGCTTGATGCTCATGAATGACATCTGGGTCAGGCACCTGACCCGGGGCGTAGCGTCCCCGCTTCCACGAATAGCCCAGCGCCAGGAGTCGGACGCGGATCGCGTCTCGACTGACCGTGATGCCGAAGCGCTCCTGGAGCGCTTCGGCTAAGAGGTCGCTGTTCCAGAGCCGTTGCTCAGCCAGTCGCTCCTGAAGGTACTGGTCCATCTCTGGGGTGACCCGGCGCGGCGGCCCCGAAGACCGGCCATCCATCAATCCGGGGATGCCACGCTGTTCATAGCGGTCCAGATCATTGTGAACGCTTTGTGGGTTGCGCCCGAAATGCTGTGCGAGGCGCGGTACGGTCATCCCACTGGCGTTCAGACGGACAATGCTCGCTCGCAGACGAACTTTGACGTTGATCCCCGCCCCCAGTTCGAGCTTGCGCAGGGCCGCATCTTCTTCGGAACTCAGCGACAGGTGTCGGGCTGGAGGAGTCATTCCTCAAAGCTTAGCAAGGATATACTTAGAAGACACTTGGGATAATCCCGACACGCAAATCGGCTTGGACACCCAGCCGCCGGACCGCTTCGTGATCCTGCGGTTCTGGGATAATGGGCGCAGCTTTCCGGCCAGCGTCGGAGACCGGCTATTCGAGGTCTTTAACCGCTCGGTACCCCGTCAGACCGATTTTGGCCGACCGGGATTGTCGAACGTTCGGCGGGTCGTCGGGCGGCATGGGGGCCGCATCCGGGTCGAAAGTGAGGAGGGCCGGGGCGTGACCTTCTTTGTTACCCTGCCCCGTGCGGGCGACTGACCGCAAGCGCCTGCGCCACGGCCTGTAAATTGGCAGGCCGGAATCCGTGCGATATTAGGGCCGGAAAAGGCAGGGCGGCGGCATGTTCTGGGTTCCAGAGCGCCAGATGAATGACATGGGGCCGCGTTTGCAGTGTCGGCAGAAGTGCTGTCTGAGCCGCACCTAAGCTCCAACGGTTGGTGGTGGCGAACAGGATGGGGGCAGTGGGAAACTGAGTCAGCAAAGCCAGAGCTTCTGCCGGGTCACGGCGCAACAGGCCCACTTGCAGGGCGGGAAAGTGAGGGCGGATCGCGTCGGCCAGAGCTGCACCGCTGGGCGCGTCACCGTAGGGGCCGCCCAAGTCACTGGTCTCAGGGACGATAAGGAGGAGCGGTGCGGCAGGGTCGAGCGTGGGCCAATCGCCGCTAAAGCCGAGGCTCTGAGCGGCCCAAGCTCCAATCTGTTCTTCATCCGCCTGTTGCTGAGGCAGGGAATAGGGGCGTGGCGTACCGGGAAAACGGGAGGCGACACGTTCAAGACGGCTTAGAGCCTGTGCCACACGCCGGGGCGACAATCGGCCCTCATCCAGCGCCCGCTGTAGTGCCAAAGCGTGGTCGGCGTGGGTGTTCAGATCACCGTGCCCGCAACTCAGCACGGCGTCGGCCCCGGCCAGCAGCGCCAGAGGAGCCGCCTCGCCGTGGGGGTGGCGGTCTGCAATGGCGTGCATGTCGGTGGCGTCGGTCACAACTACGCCGTCATACTTCCAGTCGGTTCTGAGAAGATCGGTCAGAAAGGCGGGCGACAGGGTGGCGGGCTGCACGGCGTCCAGCGCGGAGTACACGATATGAGCGGTCATGATGCTCCCCACGCCTGCCGCCACTGCCGCCCGGAAAGGCCGCCATTCGGTCTGCTCCAGTTCGGCGTGGGATTTGTTCACGGTGGGCAGGGTCAAGTGACTGTCCTGGGTGGTGTCGCCATGCCCCGGAAAGTGTTTCACGGCGCTCAGCACGCCCTCTTCCTCACTGCCCAGCGCCCATGCCACACCCAGCCGGGCCACCAATTCAGGGTCACTGCCAAAGGCCCGCTCTCCGATCACCGGATTCAGCGGGTTCACGTTCACATCCAAGCTGGGCGCGTAATTCCAGTTGATGCCCAGTTCGATCAGCCCGCGTGCGGCGATTCGGCCAGCTTCCCGCGCCGCTTCCTCGCTGCCGATAACGCCCAAAGCTTGCGGCGTGGGTGCGTGTGGACGGTCTAATCGCCGCAGCACCGCGCCCCCCTCCTGATCGGTGGCAATGAGCGCGTCGTGGCCCAGCGCATCCCGAATATCCTTCACCAGTTGGGCCGTGCGCTGCGGCGTGCTGAAATTGCGGGCAAACAGGCACACACCGCCGAAGCTGTGCTGGGCCAAAAAGCGGGCCTGTGCGGGGGTAAGGTCGGGGCCGGGCAGGTCGATAATCAGGGTGCGGTTGGGGAGCAGAGCCGTCATTGCTGGGCCTCCATTATTTAACTGCACCTTCCATTCCCTTCATGAAGTAGCGCTGGGCCGCCAGAAACACCAGCAGTACGGGCAACATCATGATCAGCGATCCGGCGGCGATGTTAAAGGGATCGTAGTTGAATTGCCCTTTCAGACGCAGCACGGCTACGCTCAGGGGCGCTTTGTCGGGCGCGGCAGACAGCACCAGCATGGGCCAGAAGTAGGCATTCCAGGTGCCCACCAGCGTAAAAATGCCCAGTGCGGCCAGCGAAGGCTTGCTCAATGGCAACATAATGCGGGTCAGAATGGTCATCTCGCCCGCACCGTCCAGTCGCGCGGCTTCCAGTAGGGCGGTAGGCACGCCCAGAAACGCCTGCCGCATCAGGAAAATGCCGAATGCACCCGCGATGGTGGGGATGACCACGCCCAGATGTGTCCCCAGCAGGCCCATGTTTTTGAGGGTCAGGGTATTGACGATAAAGGTGGTTTCTCCCGGCAACACCAACGTCGCCACGATGATGGCGAAGATGATATTGCGGCCCGGAAAACGGAAGCGGGCCAGCGGATAGGCAGCCAAAGCCGAAACGATCAACGTGCCAACCACCGTCAGCGCCGTTATAGAAATGCTGTTCCAAACGTACTTGCCCAACTCGAAGGTGCGGTAAACCTCCAGAAAATTGTTCAGCGTCACGGCCTTGGGAAACAGGCTGGCCGGGAAATCGTAGATGCTGGTTCCAGCGCGTTTGTCGGTAATAGCAATCGCAAAAGTCCAGACGAACGGGAACACAGCGAAGATCAGGACGACGGTGAGCATAACGTAACGCAGCACCAGCCGAAGCGCCTTTTTGTTGCTCCTGCGGTGCGGGACGGTCTGCACAATGGGTCTTGTTACGGCGCTCATTTGTCGTCTCCATCGCTGTCACGGAACAGGCGGAAGTTAGCGACAGACAGGGCCAATGCCACCACTGCTACCACCAGACCCGCCGCACTTGCCAGCCCATAATCAAAGTTGAAGCCCTGAAATGCCTTGGAATAGACGTACATGAGGGCGGTATACGTGCTGTTCAGCGGGCCGCCGTTGGTGAGTACCAGCACTTCTTCCAGCACGCGCAGGGCGGCAATGGTCGACAGCAGACTGCACAGCAGAATCGTGGGTTTCATCATCGGCACCGTGATTTGCCAGAACCGCTGCCACGCTGACGCGCCGTCCAGCACCGCCGCTTCTTCCAGTTCTTCGGGGATGCCCTGTAGTCCGGCCAGATACAGCACCATGTAATAGCCGAAGCCGCGCCAGAACGTGACAAGCATGACGGCCCAGAACGCGGTGGACTCGCCGTTCAGCCAGCCGACTGCGCCGCCCGGCAGCAGATGCAGCGCCCCCAGCACCCAGTTCAGCGTGCCGTCTTTGTTGTAGACCCATTCCCACATCACGGCGGCCAGAGAAATACTGGTGACGACGGGCACATAGTAGGCTGCCCGGAAAAATGGCATGCCGGGCAGATTTTTGTTGACCAGCACGGCCACCGCCAGTGACGCCAACTGCAACACGGGCACCACGACCAGATATTTCACGCTGTTGCCCAGAGAAGTCAGAAACAGCGGATCGGCAAAGAGGGTGCGGAAGTTTTCGATGCCAATCCATTTGGGCGGCAATCCCTGCCCAAACCGCGCCCCGCCATATTCGGTGAACCCCAGATAACTGCCGTAGGCCAGCGGATAGAAGGTAAAGAGGGTCAGCAGAATGAGGGCGGGGGCTAAAAATGCGTAGGACATCAGCGTGTCACGCCATGAAAAATCGGAACGGGTGCGCGGTGTTTGGGTGCGCTGGGCACGGGTCATGAAACACCTCCTTGATGGGGGAGAAAATCCGGGATTTAAGTTAACGACTGGTTGTCTAAAGTCGCTCAATCCAAGCAGCGGCCCGCCCCACTATTCGGCAGGCGGGCCAAGGGGTTAGGGCGCAGAAGTCAATTCTTTGCCCCAGACCCTTACTTCTTCATATTCGTATTCCAATAGCTTACCGTATCATTCAACGCCTGAGCCGCTGTTTTCTTGCCCAGCATAGCGGCTTCTATGTTGTCGCTGAAGTTCTTGTACAAATCGTCGCTGTTGCCGGGAACCTTGAAGCCGGGATTGATAAAGCGGCCCGATGCACCCACCAAGCTCGTGGCTTTGGCAATAGGATCGGTGCTGACTTTCTTGAAGAAAGGATCGTTCTGGGCGGCGGCGGTGGTCGGCACAATCGGCACGATCTTGGCAAAAGCGATCTGGTTGGCGTTGTTGGTAAAGAAGGCAGCGAGCTTGGCAGCCTCGGCGGGGTGCTTGCTGGCGGTGGGAATGACCATGCCCATGCTGGTGCCGGTCTGCACGCCCGCCTTGCCCAGCGGCGCAGTCGTGACCACTGTTTTGGCGTACAGGCTGGGGTTGGAGTCCTTGATGCGGTTCAGGGCTTGCGGCCCGCCCACGATCATGGCGACTTTGTTCTGGGCGTACAACTCGGTTGCCAACTGGAAGGCTTCTTTTCTTAGCGCGTCTTCGGGCAGGTAGCCGCCTTTAAACAGGTCGACGTAGCGTTGCAGCAGGGCAATATGCGCGGGCGAGTTGAAGGCCGCCTGACCGCTGGCGTTGTAAATCGGCAGACCATCGGAGAAGAAGTAGCCGAGGAACGACGCGCCGCCGGGGTCTTTCAGGGCCGGAACCCACGCATAAGCGCCCGTTTTATCTTTCACGGCCTTCACCATGTTCAGCATCTCGGTCATGTTGCGCGGCGCTCTCACACCCGCTTTTTTCAGCAGATCGGGGTTGTACAGCAGCACGCCTTCATTCAACGAGCCGTACCAGGGGTAGCCGTAGACTTTGCCGCCAATCGTAAAGTTCCGCAGCGTTTGCGGGTAAAAGGTGGTTTTGAGGGTAGCGGGCGCGGTCAAGCCGTCAACTGCCCGCAGGAAGCCGTTCTGGGCGGCTTTGGCGGTCTCGTCGATGTTCAGGTTTACCACGTCGGGTGCGCCGCCCATGTTCACGCTGGCGATAAAGTCCTGCACCATCGTGGCCTGCTTGTCGAACCATTTGACCTTGATATTGGGGTTGGCCTTCTCGAAGGCGGCGATGGTGGTCTTGATGTACGGATCGAATTTGGGGCTGAGGTACCACGTCCAAAACTGGATTTCGACGGGCTGCTGGGCGGCGGCGGTGCTGAGGTGGCCGGAAGTGGCGCTGAAAGCGAGGCCGAGAGTGAGCAGGCGCAGGGCGTATTTCATAGGGACTCCTTGAGAATGGGCCGGGTGGCCTGAGTGAGAAGGAAATCTAATATTTCTTGTCCACCACGCTTTCTGCGGTCACCCGCAACATGGCGTGGCTTTCGGGGCGGCGGGCCAGAACAGCGGCGTACAGCATTTCCAGCACCAGCGCCTGAGAAGTAAGTGTGCCCAGAACGCTGTCGGTGAGCGGGTCTTCCTGGGTCGAGGCGAATAAAACGGCGCTAGCGTAACGGGTGACTGGGCTGCTGGCGCGGTGGGTAATCGAAACAGTGAAATGACCGTGAGACTGTGCTAATTTCAGGTGCTGCACGGTGTCTATGGTGCTTCCGCTTCCGCTGAGGCCAATCACGACTCCGCCGCGTGGCATGGCGCTGATACTGACGGCGGCAAGGTGAGGATCGGTGTGGACGACGGCAGTGATGCCCAATCTCATCAGGCGGTGGGCGAAATACTGGGCCAGTAAACCGCTGTTGCCCTGCCCGGTCAGGTCTACTCTGGGGGCACGGGCCAGAGCCTCTGCCACCACGTCCATCACGGCTGGGTCGTGCAAATGGGCCGTATCTTCCAGCGTCTGGGCGCACTGCCGAACCAAAGCTTGCGCGTGCGTTTGGGCTATTCCGGGGCCAGAAGGTTTCGGTGGTGGGCGGCCCAGCACGTCTGTGGCCAGAGCGATTTTGAAAGCGTGAAATCCGGCGAATCCCAACTTGCGGCACAGCCGCGTAATGGTGGCCTCCCCTACCCCAACTTGCAGGGCCAACTCGGTAATCGTCTGGTGCATCACGGTGTCGGCGTCAAGTGAGACGTGGTCGGCAACCCGTTTCAGGCTGGGCGAGAGGGCGGAAGATTGCAGGCGGATGCGGCCCAGCACGCCAGCGGGCGGCGCGGGAGAAGACAGGGGAACGGTGGGCAATGCGTAACCTCCTGACAACAGGCGGAGAACAAAGGTTGACAACTGCTGTTCTGGTGATGTGGCGCAACTGTGTTGGTTGTAACCACATCATGATAAAAATAATTACCCATGTCAAGTGGCAAGCTGAAAATTTCAGCCAGAAATGGGATTGTGTAGGGAATCTAGCGCCTGTTGGGAGGAGGCCAACGCTCAACCCACTCCTGGAAAGCAGTTTGCAGAGGCCAATTCCAAGCGTCTTGGATAGGATTTATAGCAACGTGGGCCGAATCGTCGAGATCGTAACCTGTGAAAGTCCTCCCTTGATGTATTGGTCTGAAAGATATTTTCAGCTTTGTCAGACTGAACCTATGGAGGCAGAAAAAAGCGCCGTCCCAGATCGGGAACGGCGCTGGAATCGAAGGAAGTTTAAGCGGGAACCTGGGCCAGCAACTCGCGCAACTTCTGGGTGTCCTGATGAAAGCCCCGGATGCCTTCGTTCAGCTTCTCGCCTGCCATCGGGTTTTCTGCGAGGCTCCAGCGGTAGTCGGCTTCGCTGATCTCGGTTTCGGTGCGCTTGCCCTCGCTGGGCTGCAATTGGCGCTCCAGCACGCCTTCATCGGCGGCCAGTTCCCCCAGCAGTTGCGGGCTGACGGTCAGGCGGTCACATCCGGCGAGGGCTTCCACCTGTGCGGCACTGCGGAACGACGCGCCCATGACCACAGTGGCGTACCCCTGTTCCTTGAAGTGGCTGTAAATCTTGCGTACAGACTGCACGCCGGGGTCTTCGTCGATGGGATAATCCTTGATTCCAGTGGACTTTTTGTACCAATCGGTGATGCGCCCCACGAACGGCGAAATCAGGTACGCGCCCGCCTGAGCGCAGGCAATCGCCTGTTCCAGCCCAAAAATCAGAGTCAGGTTGCAGCGAATGCCTTCTTTCTCCAATATCTGGGCGGCCCCAATGCCTTCCCAGGTGGCCGCCAGCTTGATCAGAATGCGGTCGCGGCCCACACCCTGGCCCTCGTACAGCGCGATCAGGTGACGGGCGCGGCTCAGCATGGCGTCCTTGTCGAAGGACAGCCGGGCGTCCACTTCGGTGCTCACGTCGCCGGGCACGATGCGGGTCAGTTCTGCGCCGATCTGTACAGTCAGGCGGTCAATGACGGCGTCCACGTTTTCGCTGCCCGAAACGCTGCTGCGGGCCGCCGTCAGTAGAGAGCCGTAGCCCACCAATTGCGCCGCCTTCAGAATCAGGGACGGGTTGGTGGTGCAGTCGCGGGGCTGATACAGCTTGATGGCCTCTATGTCGCCCGTATCGGCCACCACGATAGACATGCTTTTCAGTTGTTCCAGTTTGTTCATGGTTGTTCCTCCGGTCATGCACGATTGGTCGTTCGGTGCTGATGCTACTCCCCTGGAGTCTGGAGCAAACTTTAAGTGTTAGCACACGCACGGTCTGGCTTCTGCTTACCTCGGCGGCAACGACAGTTTGCCCGCAATAACGGCATGTTTGGCCCCGGTGGTGCGCGGCAAAGTGTTGGGCCAGCCCTGAGCGGCGTAGTAGCCCAGCACCGCAAAAGCTGCTGCTTCCCGCGCCGTAGAGTTCCAGCCCCTTTCCTCGAAGGTCAGCACGGGAACGGGGGCCAGAGCCGCCCGAAACTGCGCCATGAATACAGGATTGAAGGCTCCGCCGCCCGCCACCACGATTTCGTCTAGGCCGTGTGGCAGCACAAACCTCGCGTAACTCTGGGCAATAGCCTGCACGCTAAAGGCAGTGACAGTGGCTGCCAGATCGGGCACAGACAGGCCCGATGCGCCGGGCAGATGGGCCAGTGTCCAGTACTCGCGGCCTGTGCTTTTGGGCGGCGGGGTCAGGAGTTCGGGATCTTTCAACCACAGATTGACCAAGGCTTGATCGGCCTGCCCACTGGCTGCCAAGTGCCCGCCCTCGTCGTAGCGTTGGCCCGCTAAGGCGGCGGCTTCGTCGATCAGGGCGTTGGCGGGGCCAGTGTCGAAGGCCAGCACTTGCTCGCCCACTCCGGGCAAATAAGTCAGGTTGGAAATGCCGCCCAGATTGTGAATGGCCCGCCGCACGCCTGCTTCAGCAAACATAATTCTGTCGGCAAACGGCACGAGTGGCGCGGCCTGCCCTCCTGCGGCGAGGTCGGCGGGACGGAAATCGGAGATGACAGGTTTCCCGGTGCGCTCGGCAATCACGGCGGCTTCCCCCAGTTGCAGGGTGGCCCGCCGCATCCAGCCCCGGCCCTCATCCACACGCGGAATGTGCATGACCGTCTGCCCATGTGAGGCGATCAGGTCAGCCTTGTCGGACAGTTTGGCGGCGGCTTCGGCCAGCAGTTCGCCCAACCAGAAATGCAGTTGGGCGAGGTCAGATGAGTTGGAAGTGTCCCGGCCAGCCGCCAGAATGGCGGCCCGCAGGTCGTCGGAGAAGGGCGTAAAACGGTGTTCCAGCACCCGCACTCTTCCGGTAACTTCGGACAGCGCGGGTGGCCCATCTCTCCCCTGCGCCAAGCCAAAGCCGTGTAGTGCAGGCCAGCCGGGAAACTCGGTCAGCACGGCGTCTATGCCGTCGGCGCTGGTGCCGCTCATCAGGCCCAGCACGCGTGGAGAGGGTGCAGTCATGGGCGCAGGCTAGAGCATTTTCATTGACCAGAGCAGCAGATCAGCGGTTTTGCGGAAAGCCCAGATCCACCTTGCTGCTTGCTGGATCGGGCCAGCGCGACGTGATGACCTTGGAGCGGGTGTAAAACTTGACCCCTTCTGGCCCGTACATATGGGTATCGCCAAACAGACTGGCCTTCCAACCGCCGAAGCTGTAATAGGCGACAGGCACGGGAATCGGTACATTCACGCCCACCATGCCGACTTCCACATCGAATTGGAATTGGCGGGCCGCGCCGCCATCACGGGTAAAAATGGCGGTGCCGTTGCCGAATTCGTTGTTGTTGATCAGTTCCAGCCCTTCCGCGTAGGTGTCGGCCCGCACCACGCACAGCACCGGGCCAAAGATTTCATCGTCGTAGGCGGCCATGCCGGGTTTCACGTTGTCCAGCAGCGACACGCCGAGGAAGAAGCCGTCGCCGTCGAAGTGGGCGTCGCGTCCGTCTACGACCACTGTTGCGCCCTGTTGCTCTGCCGAAGCGATATAGCCTGCCACCTTGTCGCGGTGTTCACGGGTGATGAGTGGCCCCATTTCGTTGCCTGCCACGTCGCCGGGGCCAATTTTCAGGGCTGGAATGCGTTCCTGAATAGCGCTGATGAGCTGATCGCCCGCGCCGCCCACCGCCACCAGCACGCTGATAGCCATGCAGCGTTCTCCAGCCGAACCGTAGGCAGCAGATACGGCGGCGTCGGCAGCCATCCCAATATCGGCGTCGGGCAGCACCAGCATGTGGTTTTTAGCTCCACCGAGGGCCTGCACCCGCTTGCCATTCTTGGTTCCGGTTTCGTAGATGTAGCGGGCAATCGGCGTGCTGCCCACGAAGCTCACGGCGGCAATACCGGGGTGGTTCAAGATCGCGTCCACAGCTTCCTTGTCGCCGTGAACCACGCTCAGCACGCCTTCTGGCAGGCCTGCATCCTTCAGTAATTCGGCCAGAAACAGAGCCGAAGACGGGTCTTTCTCACTGGGCTTCAGGATGAAGGCATTCCCGCAGGCAATCGCATTGCACAGCATCCACAGTGGCACCATCGCCGGGAAATTGAACGGCGTGATGCCCGCCACCACGCCCAGCGGTTGCTGAATGGAGTACACGTCTACCCCCGTGCTGACCTGTTCGGAGTAGCCGCCTTTCAGCAGATTGGGGATGCCACACGCATATTCCACGTTCTCGATGCCGCGTGCAATTTCGCCCAGCGCGTCGGAATGCACCTTGCCATGCTCGCGGGTGATGATGCGGGCGAGTTCGTCTTTGCGGGCTACCAGCAGTTCACGGAACTTGAAAATGACTTCGGAACGCTTGCCCAGCGAAGTCGCACGCCACACTTTGGCCGCAGCCGTGGCGATCTGCACGGCGGCGTCAAGTTCGGCAGTGCTGGCTAGCGGCACTTGCGCCTGAATCTGTCCGGTGGCGGGGTTGTACACAGGCGCGCTGCGGCCTGATTGTCCGGCAGCGGGGGCGTTGTTGAGCCAGTGGGCGAGGGTTTGAACGGTGGGGGTTGGAGCGGTTGCAGTCATGGGAGGAACCTCGGTTGTGGAAAGTAGGAAAGAGGCAGGAGAAAGAGTAATCGCTTCGCTACACTCACCCCTCCCAGCCTCCCCCTCAAGGGAGAGGAGCTAAAACGCAGGCTCTTTTTCTGTCTTTCTCAGCCCCTCTTGACTGGTACAGCTCCGCAGGAGAGGGGGGCCGTTGCGAAGCAACTGGGGGGTGGGTGAGCAACGCGAATGCCCTTCAATCCGCCGCCACTGGCCCCGCGATCATCTGATCGACCAAGGCCAGTGCTTCCTCATACACGCTCAGGCCATGATCGAGTTCTTCTTTGGTGACCACGAGCGGCGGGCAGACCCACAGAAAATTGAAGCGGCTGTAGGCGTACACGTGCTTGCTCTTGATGTGCGCGGCCAGCCGTCCCATTTCAGGCGAGGTGCCATTGAAGGGCGCGAGCGGTTCTTTGGTGGCCTTGTCCTTCACCAGTTCGATGACGCTGAACAGGCCCTTGTAGCGCACGTCGCCCACGCAGGCGAAGCGGGCCTTGATGGCTTCCAGCCGCTGCCCAAGGTACGCGCCGAGTTCGCGGGTGTGTTCAAACAGGTGTTCCTCTTCGTACACGGCGAGGTTGCCGATGGCCGCCGCGAGGCTCACCGGATGGCCGCTGTATGTCAGGCCGCCCGCCAGAAAATGGGTCTCGAAATATTCGGCAATGGCGTCGCTGACGATCATTGCGCCGAGGGGCATATAGCCGCTGGTGAGGCCCTTGGCGCAGGTCACGATGTCGGGCTTGATGCCGTAATGCTGGGTGGCGAGCCAGGTTCCGGTGCGGCCAAATCCGCTCATGACTTCATCGTCGATGAGGAGGATGCCGTACTTGTCGCACAGGGCACGGAGCTTGGGGTAATAATCGTCGGGCGGCACGAGCAGGCCGTTACTGCCGGTGATGCCTTCCACCATGATCGCGGCGATGTTGTGCGGGCCTTCCATCTGAATAATTTCTTCGATGTGAGAGATGCATTCGCGGTTGCAGGAATCGGGCGTTTTGCCGAACGGGCAGCGGTAACAGTACGGATCGAAGGCCCGCACGATGCCGGGCACGCCGGGTTCCACGGGCCAGCGGCGCGGATCGCCGGAAGCCGTCATACTGCCCATCGTCGCGCCGTGATAGGAGCGGTAACGGGTGATGATCTTGTCGCGCCCGGTGTACAGACGGGCCATCTTCATGGCATTCTCGTTGGCCTCGCTGCCGCCGAGCGTGAAGAAGCTTTTGCCTAAGCCCGTGACTTCCGCCAGCTTTTTGCCCAATGTGGCGCGGACATCGGTGGCAAAGCTGGGGCCAGCGAAGCACATCACGTCTACCTGATCTTTGATGGCCTGAAGCACACGGGGATGCTGGTGCCCCACGTTGATATTGATCAGTTGGCTGGAAAAATCGAGCCAGGTGTTGCCGTCGCCGTCAAAAAAGTGGCTGCCCTTGCCGCCCGTCATATGAATCGGGTTGGTGGTGTTCTGCACACTCCAGGAAAACAGCGTGTAGTCGCGGTTATCATGAATAATCTGGCGGCTGTCGGGATGAGCCTGCGGAAAAGAATCGGGCATAAGTGACCTCCCTGAATTGGATGTGGCTTCAGTTTAGGTTCATTTGCCCGCCAACGCGAGAGACAGAGTGTCCAAGCTGGCGCGACCCTGGGCTTGCACGGCGCGTTACTTGCACAGTCCGGTTGAGTAGGGCGCACTTAACATTGCGATTTTCCGGGAGAGCACCGGAACCACTCCGCAAGCGGCCCTACGAGCCGATTCCCAGGGCAACAGACTCTCTTCGCTCGGTGAATCAATTGATGAACTTCAGCTTACTGAGGTCTACTTGCGCCCAATGGGATGACCTAATGGACAGCCACAGGCATGACATGGGTTAGACTCAGGAATGGGACGACAGAAGCAGTGGGTTGTGAAGCTGAGTGACGATGAGCGGCAACAGCTGACGGACATGACGCGCAAAGGCGTGCACAGTGCGCGGGTCATGACCCGCGCACGTCTGCTGTTGCTGAGCGAGCAAGGGCTCCTCGATCAGGAGGTGGCCCAGCGTCAGGGCGTCAATGCTGCGACTGTGGCATCCATTCGCAAGAAGTACGCTGAGGGCGGCCTGCAGGCTGCCCTGTACGAAAAAGAGCGTCCTCAGCAGCCCCCGAAACTGGATCCTCAGCAGACGGCGATCCTGATTGCCGAAGTCTGTCGGGCACCTGATGGTCGGGAGAAGTGGACGATGCAGCTCTTGGCTGATCGTCTGGTGACCTTAGGCGTGGTGGACAGTAGTAGTGACGAGACGGTGCGGCGCACACTGAAAAAAACGCGCAGGGACCGTGGCAAGTTCAAAGTGGGTGTGTCGCTCAGGTAGGCGCGGACTTCGTCTGGCGCATGGAAGCTGTGCTGGACACGTATGCTCAGCCCTACGACGCTTCGCGGCCGGTCATCTGCTTCGATGAAACATCCTACCAGCTGCTTGATCATGTCCGTGAGCCATGGCCACCCGTGCCGGGATTCCCGGCACGGGTGGATCATGAAGACAAGCGGTGCGGCACGGTGAATTTCTTCGTGGCCTTCGAACCCCTGACGGGTCAACGTACGGTCACGGTGACCGAGCGACGAGGAAATGCGGAGTTCGCAGCGCAACTCCAGAGCCTGGAGTGACGCTCTCCCGAGGCAGAGAAGATCACACTCGTCCTGGATCAGCTGTCGACACACAGCCCAGCGGCGTTATATCAACCTCTTCCGGCAGAGGAAGCCCGGCCATTGACTCGTCGATTTGAGTGGGTACACACGCCAAAACATGCGTCTTGGCTGAACATGGCCGAACTCGAATGGTCGGCCCTGCAACGTCAGTGTCTTGGGCAACGTCTGGCCAGCAAAGAGGCCGTCGAGCGTGAGATACAGGCCTGGGAAACCGACCGCAATGCGCGGGCGGTGCGCGTGAACTGGCAATTCTCAACACCAGCTGCGCGGGAGAAGCTCGGACGGCACGACCCAGCGTGAGAATAACTACAGACATGCCTGTGGCTGTCCACTAGAGCATTTGTCAGAATAGACGGATGAACACTGCTGGAGTGCGAGGCTACGGGTTGGCGTTGCGGACGCGCATCGTTGCTGTGGTTGAGGGTGGAGCCTCGCCTGCACCAGCGGCCCAGCACTTCTCCGTGCATGTCACGACGGTCCAGCGGTACCTGGCCCGCCATCGTGACCACACCCTCCACGTCGTCCCAACACCGACGGGGCGTCACCGTGCGGTGACGCCCACCCACGAAGAGCAGCTCCTGGCGCAATAAGAGAGCCATGGGGACGCAACGTGACAGGGGCACGCGGTTCTGCTTGAAGCAGCCACGGGACTCAAGGTCAGTTTCAAGACGGTGGATCGGGTCTTTCGCCGCCATCACCTCACCCACAAAAAAAACGCTGGTCGCCAGAGAACGCCGTGAGGAACGCCGCACGGTGTTCCTGAACGACCCCTAGCCCGACCTCAATCACCCTGAACGCCTGATCTTTGTGGATGAGAGTGGCTTCAACACGTCCATGACGCGCGGCTACGCCCGCGCGCCCAGCAACCAGCGGGCGGTCAGTGTCGTGCCTCGCCATCACGGCAAAAACGACACCCTGATCTGTGCACTGGGATCAGCGGGGCCAGTGGCCCCGCTGGTTCTAAGTACAACGCATTTAGCATGTAGACTTAAGCATGGCCCGTCCTGCCCGCCGCATTGACATTTCTGAAGACGCTGATGCGCTGCTTCGAGAACTGGAGACCAGTCCATATACCCACCCGAAGGTTCGTCTGCGGGCCAGCATTCTCCGGCTGCATCGACAGGGCTGGAGCATTCCCCAACTCTCCGCGCACTTTGGCCGGAACCATCAGGCCATCCACCACGACTTCACCCGTTTCGAAGAGCGCGGCATTCCAGGATTGAGCGACGAGTGTCCACCGGGACAGCCTTCGAAAGTGACCCCCGAGATGGAGCAGTTTCTCCACGAGAAACTGCAGGAGCAGCGCTTCTGGAACGCTCCACTGCTGTGCGAGTGCCTCGCACAGCAGTTTGGGGTGGGGATTCGACCTCGTGCATTGGCCAATCACCTGCAACGCCTGGGGTATAGCTGGAAACGCGCCCGGTATTCACCGGCTCAGACGCTCGATCCTGAACTCATTGCCCCGCATCAGGCTTCTTTGGAAACCCTAAAAAGGGGGCACTGGACGGCAAGCTGACCCTGAAATATCTCGATCAGACCGGACTTTCTCTGATGTTATCGGTGGGAGCGACGTGGTTTAAGCGGGGTTCCGGGCAACAGTTTGAGATCCCCACTCGGTGGGGATCGTCGGGACGGATCAACCTCATCGGCACCTACAGCATGCACGCCTGCGAAGAACAGCTCGAAGTTCGCGAACTGGAAGGCAGCTGCAACGGGGATCAGGTCATCGCGTATTTGAACACCTTGGCCTCCGGCTGTGACCCAGATCAGCTCACGGTCGTCGTCCTGGACAATGCGCCCTTTCACAAGGGCGCGAAACTCAGGGAACAACGCGCGTCTTGGGAACAGCAGGGGCTGTTCCTTCGATACCTTCCACCCTATGCGCCCTTTTTAAACCTCATTGAGGAGGTGTGGCGGAAGCTGAAGGGCATCTTGATGCCGCGTCGTTGTTACAACGCCGTGACTGAACTTCGGGCCGCACTCGTGACTGGGTTGAAGATTCTTGGGGCAAGATTTATCTAGATGTTAAATGCGGCGTACTTAGATGGGCCGGTGACCGCTGTAAGCTTCGAATACGACGTCCAACACGAGCTGTGCCCTGCCTTGACGCGAGATCAGGTGGTCATCATGGACAATCTCCCCTCACACCATCGAGCGTCCGTTCGGACGCTCATTGAAGATCAAGGGTGCACGCTGCTGTTTTTGCCGTCCTACAGTCCGGATCTCAATCCCATTGAGTGGTTGTTCTCGCAGATCAAGAGTGTCCTGCGTGGTGATGCACGGCGGAGTGTGGATCGCTTGATTGAAGGCATGGGTGACGCCCTGAAGACAAGTTCTGGACAACAGGTGGGGCATTGGTTCACTCGCGCCCTTCTGAAAGATCTCTTGTGACAAATGCTCTAGGGATCAAGCCATCTCTGCCGCGACCGTTGCCCAGGTCTGGAATGCTTGCTTCTGATTGTTTCTTCTGGTGCGAGTGGAAACGCCCCTTCGGGAGTGATGGTGAAGATTCAGGGTTCGGGCGTGCAGACTCAGACATTCCTGCACACGTTTTCGCTACCCTAATCCTTGCTGACTTCGCTCGTGTCGCCGTGTTGAGCGATGTTCTTGCCAGGTCATGTTGTTGCATGGGGCGTCACTGATCACCTGCTGGTGGTCAACATTCACCAGCCTCGGGATCTCTCGAATCGCGGCTCCGTAGCTCCGCAGCCCATCCGTATGAATGACCGCTGGGACAGCGTATTCACCAAGAAGTCTGGTCAGAAAGGTCTTCGCAGCATCGGTATCGCGGTGCCGCCCAAGCAGGATACCCTGCACGAAGCCGTGCTCATCAAGAGCTCTCCAGAGCCAGTGTCTGATTCCGTCTACCGTGGTACAGACCTCGTCCATGTGCCACCGGGAACCCCGTCGGGGTTCCCGGTGGCGTAGTTCGTGGGCGAACAGAGGGCCGAATGGGATACACCACTCGCGCAGGGTCTCGTGGCTGACCTGTTGGGCCGCGCTGGTGGAGCAATTCCTGAACGTCTAGGGAGCTGATAGGAAAGCGGTGGGAGAGCCAAACCGCGTGCTGAATGATGGTCACCCTGAATCGGTGACGATACGGTTTTGGGTCAGTCACGATAGGTCCGCCTAACCCACCCCAATTAAGGCAACACAACCCGTCCAAGACGTCCTGCGGCTTCAGCTGCGCCTCGTGGAAGACCCACGCAGCGACTCTCGTCTTGGAGTCCAGTGCAGCGGTGCGCGGAAGGTATCAGGCAATCTTGCGGTGCGGCGATGTAGCAGACGGTCTTTCAGGGAGGCAGCGAGCGTGTCAGCATAGAGCAGGGCCGTTCTGGTTGTCGTCACAGACTCAGTTACTGCCCTTAACGCTGCTTTTCTGCGTTCCAGACAACAGTGACTCCGAAGTGCCGGCTGCCTATGTTGCAACGTGTCCACCCTCTAGTGGGTGGAGAGACATGGGATCGGGAGCCGGTGACGTGGAGTCCAAGACGAGAAGGAGAGCCATGATGTCTTCTGAATCCAGCCCCCTGTTCGCCGGCTCCATTCCGCAGTTCTACGCGCAGTACCTGGTGCCGATGCTCTTCGAACCCTATGCTGCCGATCTGGCGGCCCGGGTGGCGGACATGCGGCCGAACCGTGTCCTGGAACTCGCCGCCGGGACGGGCGTTGTGACGCGCCACCTGGCGCGGGTGCTCACCCACGACGTCACCATTATTGCCACCGATCTCAGCCAGCCCATGCTGGATCAGGCGGCACAGACCGCAAGTGTCCGTCCTGTCGAGTGGTGTCAGGCGGACGCGCAACGCCTCCCCTTTCCCGATCAGAGCTTTGATGTGGTCGTGTGCCAGTTTGGGGTGATGTTTTTCGCCGACAAGGTGCAGGCCTTCAGCGAGGCCAGGCGCGTGCTGCGTCCGCAAGGTCAGTTCATCTTTAACGTCTGGGATCGCGTCGAGAACAATGAATTTGCCGATACGGTTCTACAGGCGGTTCGGCCACTGTTCAGAGCAGACCGACCGCCCTTTTTGACCCGGATCCCTCACGGGTACTTCGACCCCGCGGTGATTCAGGACGACCTGGTGCGCGCTGGCTTTACCCGGCTGCCTAGGATCTCGACCATGACCGCCCAAAGTCGCGCAGACGCTCCACACTTGCCAGCAATGGCGCTTTGCCAGGGCACACCGATGCGCAACGAACTGGAGGCGCAAGAACCGGACGTACTCCAGGTGGCCACCGAGCAGGCGAGCGCGGCAATGGCCGCCCGCTTCGGAACAGGAGCGGTGGAAGGGCAGATGCAGGCTCTGGTGGTGGTGGCCGAAGCAGGGTGACAGGGGCCTTCAAGCCTGGGACGACTCTGCTCTGCGTCTCAGACACTCTTTATCCCAAAGTGTCAGCTACTGAGGCTTGACCCTTCGACCTTAAGAAGGCAGGCCCTGGTTTCCACTGACAGCCGTCCAACTGCTGGAGGACATCACACCCGACACCATCAGCCGCTTTAGCCTCGGTCTTGAGTCCTCAACAAGCTCATAGGGTGCATTTGCCGAAGCCCAAGTCTCAACAGGCCTGTAAAACCGCTGGATTCATCGGTCTACCCTGTGCAAGACCCGAGTGCCTGGGGAGTAGACCCCCCAACCGTTCTGCCTCTCTTTCAGGATCAGCGCCCCGAGACCTGCTCGACCGTCTGTCTGATTGCCTCCGCCACTTTCTGTGAGACCTTATAGCTTGGGTTGGTGTAGACGTCCACAAAGGCGTGACCCAAAAAGGCCCCACCGGGTTGCCCCATTGGAACCGAATCGTCGTTGGCTTGCAGCACCGGAAACACCAGTCGCAGGGCGCCTAGGATGAGATCGGCTTGAGTCGAGACGTACGCTCCCCCCATTGGAGCCTGTGCGTTGGGAACGGAAATTCCCACGACTGCAAAACGTTCTGTGGGTACGCTCCGCCGTGTCAACTCCCGCGCCACGACCTCAGCGTAGAGATTGCCCTGGCTGTGGGCGACCAGAACCACATGGAGTCCCTGGCGCAAATAAGCCTCCACTCCATCGGTGAGCCGTAAGGCGTTCTGATCCATGTAGTGTGTGGCTGATGTGCGGTCTCGCAAGCGCAGAGTTGCCTGCACCAAGGAATTGAGGTACGTCTCGGTGTAGTCTCGCAGAGCCGCCGAGACCTCAGTTGGGCTGGGCACAAGGTTTTGAGACTGTGGAAGCACACTGGTCGGGTTAGACAAGGCCTGCAACCATCCGGTGACCGTGGTCGGCACCTTGACGGCTGCGTTTACCTTTTTGGTCAGCAAACTCGTCGCGACGCTCGAGAGGTCAGACGGTTCTCCGAAACTGGCCGCAAACACAGCTGCGCCGGAGTCCTGCTCTCCAAATTTTTGGCGGAACACCTCCACGACATCGCGTAATCCCTCAGTGGGATTATAGTTGAGGGCGTAGTACAGGCGCTGGTTACCAATGGATTCGCCCATCAGGCGGCGCAGTGCCAGCATGCTTTTCAGAGCCGTTTCCTCGGAGTTCAGGATGCCGTTTTGAAAGATCAGCACCGTGCATTGTCCGTTGGGGCAGTCTTCCGAGCCTGCTGGCAGAAGCGGCATGAAGCGCGGGCCAGCTCCGGCCAGCGCCTGGGCGTAAGCGTTCAGGCGCTGGCCCGTGTTGACTGTTCGGGCTCGCAACTCACGCGCGAGATCCGCCCAGTCCGGCCTCCCCGATTCTAAGAGCGCGAGCAGGGGATCGCGTCCAGTGCTGGTGACCGGAGGCGTTCCTACCACCAGCCTCTGAAGCAGTCGAGCGTATTCTTCAGATGCCGTCCGCTGAGCCGGAGAGAGAGTGTCAGCTTGAATATAGGCATCGACATCGTCCCGAATTCCGTTGTTATTGGCATCGGTGCCTGCTACGCCAGTCCCGAGAGCAGAGGAGGACAGCAGAAGCGCACTCAGAGCCAGCCATTGCAGGAAGTGCTTCATGAGGAGAGCGTAGGTCAGCCTGTGTGACGTCGGTGTGACGAAGAGCGAGCCTGACCCCTAATGAAATTGCAACCACTGCGCTGACGTAAAGCTCTCAAAAGCCGATCTTGGGACGCTGATACCCAGGGTCAAAGGGCTTTGGTGACTGCGGGACGGCAAAACTCGTACGGAGGATCTTGCGTGCCAGCGCAATCAGGGCGACCTTCCTCGACGTAGCAGCACTTCAACAGGTTTATCGTTACTGTCTATTTTGAGATACGGTTGAAAGCCCACCTTCGCCGCAAGTCTCAAAGACGGCATATTTGCAGGGTCAATGAGGCAAAAGGTATCCCCTTGGCTTAGATTCAGGTCACGCCACTGCAAAATGGCTCCGAGAGCCTCAAGCGCAAAGCCTTGCCCGTGAGCCCAAGGCATCAACACCCAGCCAGCTTCCGGCAGTGGGTCGAGTACGGCATGATCCTTCAAGACGTCCCGCTTGAACCTGGCGATGCCCATCTCCCCCACACATCGCCCTGTTGAGCGTTCGAACACCAGCCAATACCCAAAGCCGAAAAGCATCCAATGGCCGAGGTGACGAAGCAACCTCGTCCATACGTCCTGTGGAGCAACTGGCTGTCCGGTGGTATAGCGCGTAACCACCGGGTTACTCCATAACGCTACACAGGCCTCAAAATCTGTTTCCTGATGCCCGCGAAGCACAAGACGTTCTGTATGTAAGACGGGCGCAGATGTTTTTGTCATGTAAGTCACCATTGAGGAAGTCACGACTCTCTTTGAACATACGAAGATCCAACTGTTGTAGCGCACTCCAAACCCAGAAGCAGGTTTGCAAGTGGTTCCCCGACTTCGGTAGCAAGACCTAGGAACTGCGCATCCCAATCGGATGTCTACAGCTAAGCCTCTCGCAATCATCTTCTGGATCAATAGAGCGCAGCGAGTTCGAAAGAACGTGCGCTGAACACGGGAGGAGAGAATTGTAGGCACCTCTCGAAAAGTTCGAATGTCAGTGTCGAGTCACCTAATCAGTGAACACCTTCTCGACAATGACCTCGACATCACCAGTCAGACCATCAGAATTGAGAGCGTAGCCGATATCAGCAGCAGGGATCTTCTTCGTCCAGCGCTGTCCTTTGCTAAAGTCGTCCAAATTCAGCGTTAGGACTTTGGACTCAGGAATGAGATACAAGTGACTTAGTGCGTACGTCCGACTTCCAGTGGGTCGCGGCAGAGTCGCACACTGATTGCCGGAATAGAGCTCACCCGTACTCCAATCCCAAGTATCGACATGTGTCCCACTGACACGGCGTTTGTCCTCACGCAATTGCACCATCAGAGTTCGGCTGTCATTCCCTGCGTCATCAACCCGGTACGCTATGAGAGTGTCAATCGAAAAGTGACTGGATTCATAGTTTTCTGCTGATGTGGAATCAATTGTGAACTGAAAAGGCTTCCAGTTCCATACATCATCCACGAATTCCACGCAGCGCGCTTGAATCTCTTGCCTACCCACTGATTCTCGAGAAAACTTATGTTTTAAGAGAGCTTCATCGACCAATTTAGATGACCAGCCAGCACTTGGCTCTAGACGGACACCAAAGGACACTTTACCCTCCCAGCGTTCCTCCTCCACCGCTGTTGAGGTGACGGTGCCCCCCTGACGGCCTGACACAATTTATGAGGGAGAGCGAAATCTGAGCACCCAGCCGCCTTCTAAAGCGTCCACAGAACTGACATGCGATTTCTTGCGACGTCCGGGAGGCGCCGGATCGGCGCCTCCTTGGAGCGTCAGGCGGTTGAGTACTGCCTGCCCCCGGCTCAGCGCGAAGTGGACGCCGCGTAAACCAAGTTTCAAATAGCTCAGGGCGCGGTTCCAATGGGGATCAATGGTTCTGCGCACACCCTGCTGCACGAGCTGGAGTCCTTCGGAGACGAGCAGGAGCGTGGCCACAGAGATCACCAGGATCAGGCGTTCGAGGCTGGCGGCATCACGCAGTTTGGAGTCCTCCAGACCGAAGAGGCCACTCTTATCATCCAAGAATCCTTCCTCTATTTGGAAGCGCTCGCCGTACTCAGCAAACGTTGCACGACTGGTGGGTTCATCGCTCACCACCTGCCACTGCTCTGGGCCGTCCGTGGGACGGCCCAGAACCATCACACCGGCCCAAATCGGTGTCCGGTGATCGTGACGTTGTGGAAGCAGCGCGTTTCGCGCTGCGAGTTTGATTTCCCCGATGGTGCAGACCCGTTGCCCGTCTGGAGCGGCCAGAATCAGGCTCGATTTGATGCGGATGCGGAAGTGCCATCCGCAGACGCGGAGCCAGCCCATCAAGGCCGTGTCGCAAAAACCCCGATCCGCCAGGAGTCGAACATCGTGCAGCCCAAGAAAATCCAGCAGGCCTTTGACCTCGGCGAGGACAGGCAGGAGTTGTTCGGTGCCGACCTGAGCACTGGCATGCTCTAGGACGCGGGAGACGAGCGGTACCGCGCGTCCCCGGTAGAGGACGGCCACCCGGATCAGACAGAAGCGTCCGAACAGGATGCTGGTGTCCAGCGCCAGCGTCAGGGAATGCGGGCCCCAATCCCGCAAGGCTCGGGTAATCAGGGGGCCATACACACTGCCAGGGGCGATGGCTGGATTCTCCAGCCACCGTCGGCAGCGACGTTCGGTGCTCTGGGCGACCGTGGCCTGGGAGTGGATGTGCGGCAGCCAGGAGGGAATGGAAACGCTCTGGGACAGCACCAAGCCGCTGACCATCCAGGCCAGCGTACGGGCGTTGCGGACGTCGTTCCACAGGGCGGGGTGGAGGTGGGGCAGGATCGCTTGGTACAGTCGGGGGGCGTCCCCGGTGGCATTTTCGGTCTTCACAAACAGAAAGTGTCCCCTACCGGGGACGCTTTCTCATAAATTGTGTCAGGCCATCAGGGGGTTGACCTGTAGAGCAAAACATGCGAAAGGGACGGTGTTATGGGCCGTCCCGACCTCACTTTACAGTCGCTTTCTACCGCTGTCACCCTTCTCAGTCGCTGGACCCGCCTCACCTTCCACCGAAACTGTTCCATCCACACGAGAATTTTTGTGACACTGACCTCGTGGCCGTCGCAGTGCTTTAAAAACTGCATAAGGTGCCCTATTTCAGCCGGTGGTGGCGACTTCTGAAGCTGAACCACTTTCCGCACTTCCCCTCTGAACCGCAAGCCCGAATCCGGCTCGCTCGATTGACCCCGGTCGTCGAGCAACTGGCCACCGAAGTCCAGTGTCTGGACTTCGTCGCTGTGGATTCACAGCCGCTCCCTGTTTCGACCTTCAAGCGAGCGCCACGATGCAAATTTCGAGGGGCTCGTCATGCGTTCAGCACGGCTGGGCCGGTGTATGGCTTCAAATTGCACGCTTGGAGTGCGCTGAACGGCAAGATCGTTAAATACGAGATTCGTCCAGCGAATGAGCACGATTTCAGCGTGCTCTGCGAGGGTGTTTAGGGACTGGCCCGCTTACAGCGGGCCAAAACAGATCGGAGACAAGGGTTATCAGTCTGAAACATGCTTGACCCCCAAGGAGGCGAATGCGAAACAGATTGATCCCCGTTGGAAAGAAGAGTATGGGGCCGCAAGGAAGTACATCGAGTCTGCCTTCTCCGTTCTGGTGGGTGCGGGACTGCGCTGGGGACAGGTCAAGAAGTTCCTGAGTCTCCGGTTGAATGTCGCCTTGGGCGTTGATCGGCTTGGGGGTGTCTGATTTGGGGGCGGGCGACCCACGCGGAGCCGTCGTGTGGCTGTGGCGGGGCATAGAAGCCTGTCACCGGAGCGGGCTGGTGATGGTCGAAACGGTGGGGTATGACCATCTGGCGCGTGCCCACGAGCAGTGGGGAAACTCCTCGGAGGCAGAGCGGCTGCACGGGGTCGCACTGGCCCTAGCCCAAAGCAGTGGCAGCGGCAAGGCAGAAGGCCGTCAGCGGCAACGTTTGGGCTCGCTTTTGACCCGGCTGGGGCGTTGGTTCTAAGCCCTGGCAGAGCTGGATCAGGCCTATGTATTGGCCGTTCAACTGGGCTTGCCCCAACTGTCCGAGGAAATCCACGCCACCCAGAGCGAGGTCTTTGACCAACTCGGAGACGCCCAGTCAGCCCTGACGCACCTCCAAGCGCAGGTGGAGCTGGAGCGCAACCGCCTGACCGAAGAAGCGCGGCAACGGGTGGGGGTGCTGGCGGCCCAGACCCACGCGGCGTGGGCACAGTGCGAGGCCGAATACCAGCGCGAGCAAGCCAGAGCAATGGCGCACCTGGCTCATCATGATCCGCTGACGGGGCTGGCCAACCGTGCAGGAGGGCGGCCCATCTGGCCCAAATGGTGGCCGGATCACCCGACGTGGGCGCAGACCATTTGGCCGCAGGTAACACAGCGCGCGCCTTTTGCCCTGCTGTTTTTGGATTTGGACGGATTTAAGGCCGTCAACGACACCCTGGGCCATGCGGCGGGCGATACATTGCTGTGCCTGGTGGCCCAAAAACTGAATCTGTGCCCACAGCGCCCCGAATCATGCCAGCGCCGAAGCCCTCGCGCAACGGTTGGCAGCCACCCTGGACAGCCCGTTCACGGTTTCTGAGCAAGAGGTGTTTCTGACGGTCAGCATCGGCATCAGCCTGTATCCGCACGGCGGAACTGATCCCGGCACGCCGATTTGGCGATGTATCAGGCCAAACGATCAGGCAAGAATCC
This sequence comes from Deinococcus sp. QL22, assembly GCF_023370075.1. Lineage (NCBI taxonomy): Bacteria > Thermotogati > Deinococcota > Deinococci > Deinococcales > Deinococcaceae > Deinococcus > Deinococcus sp. QL22. The sequence goes on along the minus strand of NZ_CP097154.1, from coordinate 64,858 downwards.
TCGGCGGCATTACGCGCCCGAAATGCAGGACAGCGCCCGCGCCCGCCTGCTGGTGGGCAACCAACTCCGGGTCGCACTGGGCCGCGAAGAATTTCAACTGCATTATCAGCCTCAGGTCGATCCCTAAACCGGCCTGATCGTGGCGATGGAAGCCCTGTTGCGCTGGTTTCCCGACGGTGGCCGCTTGGTGCGCCTGGACGTGTTCATTCCTGCCGCCGAGGATTCTTGCCTGATCGTGCCCATCGGGGGGTGGGTACTGAATGCGGCCTGTGCCCAAGTCGCCCTGTGGCGACGCGGGTGGCCCTCAACGTGTCTCCCCAGCAGTTTGCCCGCACCGATTTTGTTTCCACCGTCCACGACGCCTGTCTGCGCCATCAGCTTGATCCCAGCGCCCTGGAACTGGAACTGACCGAACGCGGCGTGGTGCAAGACCCCGAATTCACGGCGCGGCAATTTACGGCGCTGCGGGACTTGGGCGTCCGGATCGCGCTCGATGATTTCGGGGCCGGAGAATCCAACCTGTCGCGCCTGCTGCGTCTGCCATTTGATGCGCTGAAGCTTGACCGAGAACTCGTCCGCACGCTGGGAGAATCGAGCGAGGCGCTGCGGGTGATGCAGGCCATGACGGCCCTGGCCCGCACCCTCAATCTGGAAGTGGTGGCCGAGGGCATAGAGACCCCGGCGCAGTTGCAGGCCGTGCGTGCCCTCGACTGCAACCGCGTGCAGGGCTACTTTCTGGGGGTTGCGCAAGCGGGCTGGCCGGATGAACAAGGAGGGTTTGGCGGCTCCACGCCAGAATCGTAACTGCTACTCACGTCGCTCTTCTCCCCCGCCAGAGCACAGGCTGAGGACTTGGTAGGGGGTGAAGGCGAGCGCTTTTTGTGGTGCTGAATCTTCTGTATTTAGCGCTTGCTCCAACAAGTTTACCGCCTGCCAACCGTCACCGAGTCCCAAGCTGTCCAACCCCGTCAACGTTGCCTGACCGCGAGTGCCGTGCGTTTCATACAGCCGGATAATCATTGCATCACTGTCTTCAGCCAATTTTAGGGCACTCAGGCGCAGGCTGGGGCCGCCGTGCAGATGCAGCAGGCGGGCCGATTCAGGCAAGGTTCCGTCAGGAGTTGCGCTCCGGTAGGCCAGCAGCGGCGCATTTAGGTCGTGGGCCTCTGCCACCGTGCCGTTTCGCCAGTCGCCCGCGTGTGGATAAAGGCTGTAAGTGAACTGGTGCAGGCCCTCATCGGCTGCCGGATCTGGCGAAATGGGCGAACGCAGCAGGCTCAGGCCCAGCACATTGCCCGCCGCGCTGTAACCGTATTTGCTGTCGGTGAGCAAGCTCAGGCCGCTCCCTGCCTCGCCGCTGCCGCCTTCGCTGAGGTCGGCCCAGCGGTGGCCGGGTTTTTCAAATTGGGCGGCGTCGCCCGCCGTATTGGTGTGGGTCGGGCGGGTCACTGCGCCGAACGCGGTTTCAAAGGTAGCGACATTGGCCCGGACTTGCAGCGGCACCAGCGCCCGCAAGAAGGTGCGGCGGCCCTGCCAGTCGGCGTGCGTGTGAATGTCGAGCCGCTTACTGCCGGGGTCTAGGCGGTAGGTTTGCGTGATAGTGCTGGGGTTCATCGAACGGGGATTACCCCGCTCCTGCTGGCTGCCGCGGCGCACCTGCACCTCTGCCGCACTCACGCGCCGGGGGGCTTCCAACGCCGTCCACTCCTCGCCTTCCTGCGTGTAGGTGGCATCTACGTCCCACGCCTCCCACATACGCGGAATATCCACGTAGGCCCACAGTTGGTTGCCCCATCCATCCAACATTTCGCGGCCCTGCTGCTTGTCGTACAGGCTGCTTAATGTGCCGTCAGCACTCACCTGCACGCGCAAATACTCATTCTCTAGTGTCAGGTCATCGGGCGGGAAAGCAGGCAGAGCAGGTTCGGCGACAGCCACCGGAAAGCTCAGGTAACCCAGCCCCGGCACAGTCAGCCCCGGCGGAATGCTGAGGCCTTCCAGCCCAGCCAAATCAGCACTCAGCAGGCGGTCTTGTAGCGTCAGATTCCAGACCACCACACGCTCAGTCTGGTCAGACGGCCCACCTACCGCGTCGCTGAGGGCTTGCAAGGCCGCGTCGCGCAGTTGCCCGGCCTCTTCCAGTGCCCCCCGCATCTCGGCTTGGGCCACTGTATTCACCGCCTGCACGCTACTTCCGGGCAAGATGTCGTGAAACTGGTTCCTGAGCAGTACCTTCCAAGCCGCGTGTAATTCGGCGTGCGGATAAGAACGGGTAATGATGCGGGCAGCCAACACACAGGCAGCTTCGGCTTCGGGCAAAGTAAGTTCCAGACGGCGATTCAGGCGCTTGATTTCGGCCTGCGTGGTGTACGTTCCCCGGTGCAACTCAAAATATTGCTCGCCCACCCACACCGGCAAATTGGCCCGCGCCTCGGCCCCAATCTGGTTATAGAAGTCGGCCACCCGCGTCATGTGCAGCTTGGGCAGGCCTGGAAAATCGCGCTGGCGGGCGTAGCGTTCCAACATACCGGAAGTCGGGCCGCCGCCGCCGTCGCCGTAGCCGAAGCTCAGCAGGCTCTCTCCGTGCCGCCGCTTGCCCCGGAAGGCCTTCCACGTTTCAAAGGTATCCAGCGCCTTGATGTCGCCGTTGTAGCCCTCGGCAGGATTGAGGAAACTGTGCGCCAGCACGCGGCTTCCGTCCAGTCCTTCCCAGTGGTACAGGTCGTAGGGAAACACGGTGGTTTCGTTCCAGTTCAGCTTGGTCGTAAAAAAGTTCGGCATGTCGGCCAGCCTCAGGAGTTGCGGCAGGTTGCCCGCGTACCCGAAGGTGTCGGGCAGCCAGCAGACCCGCGACTGCACGGCAAATTCTTTCTGAAAGTAGCGCTGACCGTGCAGCAGTTGCCGCGCCCACGCCTCGCCGCTGGGCAGGTTGCCGTCCGGCTCGACCCACATGCCGCCCACCACGTCCCAGCGCCCTTCCATCACTCTGGCCCGAATCCGCTCGAACAGCGCGGGGTCGTCTTCCTGCACATACTCGTACAGCTGGCCCATGCTCTGGTTGAACACGAAATCCGGGTACTGCTCCATCAGGTTCAGCACGGTGGCAAAGGTGCGCCGGGCCTTGCGCCGCGTTTCCGACAGGGGCCACAGCCACGCCAGATCGATGTGCGCGTGTCCGGTCAACGCCAGATGGCCTTCTGCCGGATACTCGGCCCGCAAGCTGTCCAGTGCGCTCTGCAGCCACGCCCGCGCGGCTGCCAGTCGGGGTTGCCATTCCTGCGGGTAGGGCGGCGGGTTAGCCGTTTCAAACTCGTATTCATCCCAGAGGCCGTCAATCGTGGCCTTCAGCACCGGGTTTTCCACGGCCCGCGCCAGATACGCTGCGCTGTTGCCCCGTTCCAGCGGAATCTGCCGGAAAGCCGCGTCCAGCAGATCGGTCAGGCGTTCGGCAATGGCAGAGCGGCCCGCTTTCAGCAGGTGTTGGGCGGCGTCATACACGGCCAACAGGTCTTCGTACAGCGCCCGCACCCCCGCATCAGGCACCACCAGTCGGGCGCGGTGCAACGCATTTTTCCGCTCCGGCGAGCCAAACAGGCCCTTTGGGCTGGCTTCTATTTCCAGGCTCAATACTTCGCCGCCCACCGCCGCTGCCAAGACCCGAATTTCGGTATGAAAAGGATTCAGGCCGCCCACGCTGGCCCCGTTCACGCGGAGCAACCCCTCGCCGCCCGGCAACAGTTGCGCGGTGACGGCCTGCCCCGCCCAAGCTTGCGGCACCGTTACCTCAAAGCGCATGGACACTGGAAAGGCCCGCGACGGCCACGCCGAGCCTTCCTGAATCGGCCATTCTTGGCCCGCCGCATCTCTGAAAATGCCTATTGGAAGCGGCAAAGTGACAGCATCGGCCCAAGCGTGCAGCTCGTTCAGGCGTTGCAACAGGCGTTTGAGGTGCTGCTCGGTGGTCACGGCATGCGACATGGCGCTTATGGTGACACGGGAGGGAACGGTTGGAGGCGGAGTTCCAAAGAGACTGGTTTCAGGCAACAAAAACTGTGCGGCAAAGAACAGCGAGACAACGAACAGGGCCGCCAGAAGTTGCTCCCCGGCGGCCCTGAGTCCAAATTATTTTAGATGTGGTTTAGATTTAGACGGTTGCCGCTACAGGCTGAGCTTTGGCTGCCTGCTGAGCGCGTGCTACAGCCTCGGCCAAGATTTCTTCGCCCTTGCTGGGATCGAAGTTCAAGCCTTCAGCCAACAGCACTTGCACGTCTGTGACACCCAAAAAGCCCAGGAAGGCCCGCAAGTGGCTCTGAGAATGCTCCATGCTGACCATCGGGCCAGCGCTCCAGACACCGCCGCGGGCTTCGGTAATAAACGCTTTCTTGCCCACCGCCAAGCCTACGGGGCCAGTGGCCGTGTACTGGAAGGTTTTTCCGGCGACGGCGATGGCGTCCATGTAGGCCTTGACCATCGGGGGGTAACCAAAGTTCCACATGGGCGCGGCAAACACGATCACGTCGGAATCCAGGAACTGATCGACCAATTCACCGAGGCGCAGCACTTTGGCGGCTTCGTGGTGGCTCAGTTCCGACTGTTGGGCCAATTTGCCCCACGCGGTCATCACTTCTGCGTCGATCAGGGGGATATTGCTTTCGTACAGGTCAAGTTCAGTGACCTGAGCGCCAGGATTCTCGGCAGCGTAGACATCGACAAAGCTCTGGCCGAGGCGAAGCGAATACGACTGTTCGGTGCTCTTAGGATTGCCCTTCACAAATAATACTTTCGTCATTTGAAGCTCCTCTGTTGCTGAATGGGGGGGGTGCTGGTGCAGTGGGGCGAAGCTTGCCAGCGGGCAAATGCACCGACTCCAACTAAGTGCAATTTAGTCTAAAGTACTTTGTTTTGTCAACTAGAATATATCACACAGCATTCTCAAAACTCGATTGGGTCTGGCATGAGCGGGGTCAGCGACAAGGCTTGTGACGACAGGCCACAGCGTGATTCAGAGTCCCACCTTTTCTCCGCTTATGTGAGGACAACTCTGCATCTGCAACCCGGACAGAACTGATCTAACTTCAGCGTTGGCCCCTCAGAGCATGCAGCACGTCTTTCGTGCCCGTATACAAGTCGCGGTAAAGGCCATATAAGCGGTCATACTCGGGCTTCTGGGCGGCGTTGGGCTGGATGATGTCGGCGGGGCGCACCCATGAATCCAGGTCGGCCCGCGTGAGAACACCTGCCGCAATTCCGGCCAGAAAAGCGTCGCCGTAGCTGGCCCCCACCGTGGTTTCGGGCAAGTGCTGGGCCTCGCCGCTGATGTCGGACACGATTTGCAGCCACGTGCGGGTTTTTGCGCCGCCGCCCACCGCCACCACGCGCCGCACGTCGGCTCCGAGGTCGCGGAAGGCCTCTATGTTGTGGCGAATGCCGTAGCCCACGCCTTCCAGCACGGCGCGGAACAGGTGGTCGCGGGTGTGGGTCAGACTCATTCCGGCAAAGACGCCGCGTGCATGGGGATCGTTGATTGGGGTGCGCTCGCCGCTGAAATACGGCAAGACCAACAGGCCGTCCGAGCCGGGGGCGATGGCGTCGGCCCCTGCAAACAGCGTGTCGTAGGCTTCGCCGGTAGGCTGATCGCGGGCAAATTCATCGGTAAACCAGCGGGTCAGGCTGCCAGTCGTGCCCATGCCTGCTGCCAGATTGTGCTGGCCCACGAATGCGCCGCCCACCGTCCACACGCGGGAATCGGGCGTGGGCGCGTCCTGCACCAGAATAAAAAAGGTGGTGGAACCGTACATGATCATCAGGTCGCCGGGATTCACCACGCCCACGCTGAGGGCTTCACTGAGGGCATCCACCGCGCCCACCGCGACGGGCGTGCCCTCACGCAGTCCGGTCAGGCGGGCGGCTTCAGCGGTCACGGTTCCGGCGCGTTCATCGCTCCAGCCGAGTTCGGGCAGGCGCGACAGGTCGGAGTCGCCCAGCACTGGCACGGCAAACTTCGGCGTCCACTGGCGCGAGGCCGGATCGTACAGCGGCATGGAGTGGCTGGCCGTGTGGTGATCCATGATGTGCCGCCCCGTCAGGCGATACGTGAGGTAGGCACTGGCCGTCGTGAGTGTGGCCGTCTGCGCCCAAATGGTGGGTTCCTGCTCGCGCAGCCAGCGAATTTTGGGGCCGATGGCCTGACTGGTGAGGCTCATGCCACTGTGGGCAAAAATAGCGTCGGTGCCGATTTCTACTTCCAACGCCTCGATTTGCACCTGAGCGCGGGAATCTACGCCGTACAGGATGCCGGGGCGCAGCGGACGGCCCGCCGAATCCAGCGGCAGCAGCGTGGGGCCGATGGCGCTGAGGGCCACGCCCGCCACGTCCGCACCCGAATACTCGCCCGACAGTAGGGCCGCGATAATGACCTGCACATCGGCCCACCACACGGCGTCGGCGTCCTGCTCGGCGTATCCGGGGGCTGGAAAGGAGACCGTGTGCGGGACGACATGCTGACGCAGGATTTTCCCGGCGGGCGTGACTAACACACCCTTGCTGGAGTAGGTGCCGACATCTATCCCCAGCAGCAGTTCAGGCGACATCAGATGGACTCCGTTCCATTGGCCGGATTGAGCCACAACAAGACACTGCATTCAATCGGAATTCACCTCAATCATGACCTTCATACTGGTCTTCTTTTCCGCGTCGGCAAAAGCGAACGCTTCGGGCGTGTGGGCAAAGTCGTAGCGGTGCGTGACCAGCAGATTCAGGTTGACTGCGCCGCTGGCAACGAGTTCTATGGCGGCGGGGTAGCAGTTGGCATACCGGAACACGCCCCGGATGCTGACTTCCCGGCTGGCCGCGCTCACGATATCGAGGCTGACCTCGGGGTCTGGCGGCAGGCCCACCAGCACGGTCACGCCGCCCGGTTTGGGGGCCGCCAGACTGAGGCGCGTGGTTGGCAAACTGCCCGCCGTTTCAAAGCTGACATCTACGCCCGCATGAGACAGCGGCAGGCCGTCCCGCGCCGCTGTGATGCTGCGAATGAATTCCAACGGATCGCCCGTGCGGGCATTGAAGGTATGCGTGGCCCCCACCTGCCGCGCCAAGTCCAACCGGAAATCCTCGAGGTCTATGGCGATCAACATGGTCGCGCCCGCTGCTTTGGCCGCCTGAATGGTGGTGCAGCCAATCGGCCCCGCGCCGAACACAGCCACGCTGTCGCCCGTTTTCACTGCGCCTTTGCGGGCTGCCCACACGCCTACTGCCAGCGGTTCCAACAGCGCCGCCGCGTCGTCAGATACGCTATCGGGCACAGGAAATACGAAGTCGTCGGGCCACAGGACGTATTCGGACAAGGCTCCATCTATCGGCGGAGTCGCCATAAACGTCATGTCGGGGCAGAGGTTATACGCGCCGGATTTGCAGTAGGCGCAGCGGCGGCAAGGCACGCCGGGTTCCAGCGCCACACGGTCTCCCACCTTCACGCGGCTCACGCCTTCGCCTACCGCTTCCACCACGCCGCTGACCTCGTGGCCCAGCACCAGCGGGCCTTCCACCACAAATTTGCCGATGCGCCCATGCGTGTAGTAATGCACGTCGCTGCCGCACACGCCGATACGCCGCACTTTCACGCGCACTTCATGTGGCCCCGGCGCGGCCACCGGGCGGGTTTCCCAACCCAGCGCACGGTGCCCGGTCAGAACTGAGGTTTGAGAATCTAGTACGGTCATGGGTGGCACTCCTTCGGCAAAGTTTGGGGATTTTTTTAATGCTAGAATGGAAATGAACTTGCGGGAACTAAACTGTTGGAGAGAACGCTTCTCCATTTGACTGAACTGGAAGTTTCCATCGTGTCCGCACCGTCTCGCTAGTCTATTAGGAAAAGATGTCGTCCTGATGGATGCGGATATGGCCGCCTTGCTAGGCCAGATTTCATCGACAGAAGGAAAGGCGCGGGCCTTAGATCTCTATCAACTTAGGCAATTGACGGAAGATTTAGCGGTGATGCTCAATTCCCTGAATGGGGAATACTTCGATTATTTCCAAGAACTGGAATCTCTGGCTGAAGAAATGCTAACAAGGCATTTTCACAGCAACTCTGTTCAGAATTAAGTTTTCACCAGACCATGTAACCGCCGTCTATCACCAGCGTGTGTCCAGTCACGAAACTGGAGGCGTCGGAGGCCAGATAAACCACAGCGGGGGCAATTTCACGCGGCTCGGCCAAGCGGCCCATTGGAGTCTCGCGCAGCCACACGTCGCTCCATTCGGTAATCGCCAGCCCTTTTTTGGTCAGCGGAGTGGCCGTGTAGCCGGGGGCCACCGCGTTCACGCGCACGCCGCGCCCCGCCCACTCGCCCGCCAAACTGCGGGTCAGGTGAATGACCCCCGCTTTACTGGCGTTGTAGGACGCCTGCGCCTGCGGGTGGTTGGAGATCATGCCGGACATGGAGGCGGTGCTGACGATGCTGCCTGATCCGGCATCCAGCATCTTTTTGCCAAACTCGCGGCAGCACCAGAACACACCGTCCAGATTCACGCGCATCACCGCGTTCCAGTCATCGTCGCTGGCGTCTTCGGCGGGGCCGTTGCGAACAATTCCGGCGTTATTGACCAACACATCCACCCGGCCCAGCCGCTCGGCCAGTGCCCTGACTGCCGCCGAATCGGTGACGTTCAGCACCTCAAAAGTACCGCCGATGCTGGACGCGGCTTCTTCGCCTACCGCCGGATTCATGTCGGCGATGACGACGTTCGCGCCCGCCTCCTTCAGCGCTTTGGCGATTTCAAAGCCGATGCCCTGCGCCGCGCCCGTAACCAGGGCCGTTTTGCCGTCTAATTTAAACAGATCGAGGATGTTGTTAGAAGCGGGAGCTTGAGTCATGTGTTGTCCTTATGTGCGGTTGAGAGAGAGGAACGGTCTCACAGGCTTTGATCAGAGACTTTGAAGACAAGCTTCAGGCTGAACCCGCGCTCACGCTGTCCATGCCCACGCTGGTTTGGCCTCCGGTCTTGGCGGCCAGTTCTTGCAGTGCGCCGAGTGCACCAAGACGCTGCACACGTTCACGACCCACCAAATACGCTGCCCTGAAGCGCTCGCTGCGGGCCAAATCACCAAAGATGTCTTCCAGTTCCAGGAAGGCTCCTGGCTGCTGACTTTCGCGCAGGGCTGCCGCCGTCAGTCGTTCGGCGCGGGGGTCTATCAGGGCAAAGCGCCCTTGGTTGGCCGCTTCTATGTACACGCTCCAGGCTGCCACTACCAGAGCCGAGCGTTCTATTTCGCCGCCCTTTTCCAGTTGCTCGCGGATGACGGGCAGCAGGAACTTGGGGATACGCTCTGAGCCTTCGGCCACCAAACGGTCTAGGGTGTCCTGAATGGCGGGGCTGCCAAAGCGCTCGATCAGCTGGTGGCGGTAGGCGGCGAGGTCAATTCCCGGCACGGCCTGCAAGGTGGGCGTGGCCTCCTGCGCCATGTAGCCCAGCAAAAAGTCTACGAACAGCGGGTTTTGAAGCACTTCATGGGCATAGGTGTAGCCTGCGAGCAGTCCCAGATGACTCATGGCCTGATGCGAGGCGTTCAGCAGCCGCAGCTTCATCAGTTCGTAGGGTTCCACGTCGTCGACCAGATGCACGCCCACCCTTTCCAGCGGAGGCCGCCCCAACGTAAATTTGTCTTCCAGTACCCACTGGGTAAAGGTTTCGGCCAGCACCGGCCACTGGTCTTCTATGCCGTAATCGGCGGCCAATTCCAGCCTGGTCTGCTCGCTGGTCACAGGCGTGATTCGGTCTACCATCGAGTTGGGAAAGGCGACATGCTGCGCCACCCACTCGCCCAGTTCGGCGTCCTTCAGACGGGCGAAGGCGGTAAAGGCGTGCTGGGCCACATGCCCGTTGCCCTGCATGTTGTCGCAGGACATCACAGTAAAGGGGGCAAGGCCAAGCTCACGGCGACGGCGCAGCCCCTCGGTGATGAAACCAAACACCGTTTTGGGCGTCGCGCCCACGCCCAGATCGTGCTGAATGGCCGGACTGGATACTTCAAATTTGCCCGTGACGTTGTTGACGCTGTAGCCGCCTTCGGTAACCGTCAGGGAGACAATTTTGGTGGCTGGGTCAGCCAATTTTGCCAGCACCGCTTCGGGGTCGGCGGGTGCGAACAAAAAGCAGTTGATCGCCCCGATGATACGGGCTTCCGATTGACCGTCAGGCGACACGGTGAGGAGGGTGTACAGGTTGTCTTGGGCGGCAAAAACGGCTTGCATCCGGGCATCGTGGGGCAGCACGCCCACCCCGCAGATGGCCCATTCGTCATGGCCCCCCGCATTGAGCAGGCGGTCTAGATACATGGCCTCGTGCGAGCGGTGAAACCCCCCCACGCCAAAGTGAACGATGCTGGACTGAAGGACTGAAGGATCGTAGCTGGGAACCAGAACGTTGGAACCCAGTGTGTCAAGGGCTGACCTGTTGAGTTTGACCATATGAGGACTCCCAAAATGCAGAAGGTGTTCTTAAAGCGGGGTTGCTCCTCAAAGAGCGCGGCTCTGAAGCGCGTGAAGGCGGTTCAGAGCCTGAAAGGTGCATTCACTTCCCTGAGGTTCTTTTCCCTGGGAGAGAAGTTCGGCGTGGACTGGAGCAACCCCCGTCGCCAGTCCACCGCCGAAAGACTTTACTTCACGGCTCCGAGGCTGAGACCGCGCACGAGTTGACGCTGGGCGACCCAACCGAAGATCAGAACGGGCAACACAGTGAGCGTTGCGGCGGCGCTGAGTTGCGCCCAGAACAGACCCATGCTGGTCTTGAACGAACCGATGTATACGCTCAGCGGCGCGGCGTCCGAGGTAGTCAGGTTCAGCGCAAAGAACACTTCGTTCCATGCAAAGATCAGGCACAACAGCGCGGTAGCCGACACGCCCGGCATGCTCAGTGGCAGCGCGATTCTGAAGAACTCCTGACTGACGCTCGCGCCGTCGATTTTGGCCGCCTCGTAAATCGCATACGGAATCTCGGTGAGGTACGAGTGCATCATCCAGACCACCAGCGGCAAGTTCATGGTGGTGTACATCAGGATCAGGCCCAAACGGGTGTCCAGCAGGCCGAGGCTTTTGTACAGCAGGAACAGCGGCACGATGACGCCTACTGCGGGCATCATCTTGGTGGACAGCATCCACGTGAGGGTGTTCTGGGCGCGTTTGGTGGGGTACACCGCCAGGGCGAAAGCGGCAGGCAGGCCCAGAATGAAGGCCAGAATGGTGCTGCCGATGGCCGCGATCAGGCTGTTGACCAGCGCCGGAAAGTAGCTGGGCAACGCCCGCTGGAAATTGTCGGTAATGGGGCTAAAGGAGAAGACGGGCGGCACCGCGAACGCCTGAGCTTCTGTTTTGAAGGCGGCCATCATCATCCAGACCAGTGGGAACAGGAAGGAAATGGCGATGATGTACGTGATGGTGGTCAGCACGATGTTTTGAATGCGCGTGCGGGCGGCGGCGTTGCTGCGTTTGGTGGGCGGGAGGGTGGTGGGTACGGCAGTCATGGTCAGTCCCCCTTGTTGTGGGCCAGCGTGCGGTTGATCATTCGCAGCAGGTACACCGCCAGAATGTTGGTCAGGATCACGGTCAGCACGCCTGCGGCACTGGCGAGGCCAATGTTGTACTCGGCAAAAGCCTTCTGGTAGATGAAGTAGGGCAGGTTAGTGGTGGCCACGCCCGGCCCGCCCGACGTACTGCCGTAGATTTCGCCGTAGACCTGAAGCAGCGCGATGGTTTCCATCAGCACGACGACCTGAATAGCCTGCGTCCAGTGGGGCAGTACCACGTAGCGGAACTCTTGCCAGGGGCTGGCTCCGTCAAGGCGCACAGCTTCCAGTTGGTCTTCGGGCAGGCTTTGTAGGCCCGTGAGCAAAATCAGCATGGCAAACGGTGTCCATTCCCACGCGATCATGGCAATGACGCTGGCCATCGGGAACTGGGCCAGCCAGTCTACGGGCACGCCGCCCAGCGAACTGACCACCCACGAGAAAAAGCCGAACACGGGGTTCAGCAGCATGTTCTTCCAGACCACAGCCGTCACGATGGGCATAACCAGGAACGAACTGATCATCAGAGTACGCAGCAGGGTGCGGCCCGGAAAATTGCGGTTCAGCAACATGGCGAGCGAGCCGCCGAGGATCAGGGTGACTGCGAGTGTCCCGCCTGCCAGCACCAGCGTATTCAGGACGATTCGCAGGTTGCTGGGATCGGTGAGCAGCGAAATGTAATTGCCGAGTCCAACGAACGGACGGTTGGTAGGATCGACGAGGTTGTACCGGAACAGCGAGTAATACAGCGTCATGAAAAACGGCACCTGAGTGGTGAGAATCAGGTACAGCATGGCGGGCCAGATCAGGGCCGCAGGCGTAAAGCGGAAGCGTTGGCGCGGTGCGGGCGGGCTGGTGGCGGTCAAATTTTGAGCAATAGTCATGCGAGTCACCTTCTAAGCTCAACCTGCCAGTCGACGGCTGAGCAGCACCAGATAGAAGCCGTACAGGATTGAGGCAGTACAGCATTGGAATTAGGGCAATAACTGAACAGTAAGAAGATTATTCTGCTTGAAAATGACAGCATGGGGCGGTTGTCGTCCACCCCATGCGGGCCATCAGTGTTCGGTCTTCATTAACAGCGGGTCAAATTCAGTGTGATTCTTGCTGGATCAGTTCTGCTGGATTACTTCTGGTAGCCGCCGTCTTTGGCGGTCTTGTTGGCGGCGTCCTGCGCCAGCTTGATGGCCTGGTCGATGGTGGTCTGGCCGCTGAGTGCACCCGCGATGTACTGGCCGACGACGGTGCCGAGTGCCTGGAACTCAGGGATCGCGACGAACTGAATGCCGGTGTAGGGCACGGGGTCTTTGGTGGCCTTGTTCACGTCGGCGGTGTTTAAGGCGTTGATGACCAGACCGCTGAAGGCTCCGGCAGCCTTCTTGTAGTTGGCGTTGGCGTAGGTGCTGGCGCGGGTGCCGGGAGGAACGCTGGCCCAGGTGCCCTTGGTCTTGGCGACCAGTGCGATGTACTCCTTGCTCGTGGCCCAGGTGATGAATTTGAAGGCGGCGTCTTCCTGCTTGCTGCTCTTGGGAATGGCGAGGTTCCAGCTCCAGTACCAGTGGTTGCCGCGCGGCGTGCCGGGGCCGACGGGCGCATTGGCAAAGCCCACGCTCTTCACGATCTTGCTGCTGGTGGGATCGCTGAGGAATCCGGCGGCAACGGTGGCGTCGACCCACATTCCGCACTTGCCCTGGCTCATCAGGGTCAGGTTCTCGGTAAAGCCGTTAGAGGTGGCTCCGGGAGGGCCGGACTTCTTCATCAGGTTGACGTAGAAGGTGAGAGCGCTCTTCCAGGCGGGGCTGTTCAGCTGGGCTTGCCAGTTGTTGTCAAACCAGCGTGCGCCGAAGGTGTTGGCCAGCGTGCTGAAGAACGCGGCGTTTTCGCCCCAGCCCGGCAGGCCGCGGAGGCAGATGCCGTACACGCCCGCCGCGGGGTTATGGATTTTGGCGGCAAAGCCCTGCACCTGGTTCCACGTGGGCTGCACGGGCATGGTCAGACCAGCCTTCTTGAACAGGTCTTTGTTGTAATACGTCATAGAGCTTTCAGCGTAAAAGGGTACGGCGTACAGGTTGCCCTTCACGGTCAGAGCGCCGCGCACGCTGGGAAGGATGTCGTTCACGTTGTAGCTCTTGGCAAGGGCCGGGTTCTTGGCGAACAGGGGCGTCAGAGGATCGAGCCAGCCGTTCTTGGCCCAGATCGGCACTTCGTATGCGCCCACAGTCGCCACGTCAAAGCTGCCTGCGCCGCTCGCCACGTCCAGCGTAATCTTCTGGCGCAATTCGTTTTCGGGCAGCACGACCCATTTCACGGTGATGTCGGGATACTTTTTGTTGAATTCCCCGGTTAGGCCCTGCATGGTCACCATGTCGGGGTTGTTGACGGTAGCAATCGTGATGGTGCTGGCCGCCGACGCAGCCGACAGAGCGGCGGCAGTGCCGAGCGAAAGGGCCAAGGTCAGGGAACGCTTGAACGAGAACCGCTTTGAAATCGATTGCATGGGTGAGCCTCCGGGGCGCATGCCGCACAACAGGGCAGCAGGAAGAGGATGAGGCGGCACAGGACTCGGTACACAGGCGCACCGGGCAGACCGGGTGACCGCTTTCACCCAGAACTTTGATTGATGGTCTCGTGACCATTAGTGAACCACACTTCTGGGCGAATGTCCAGCCTTAAGCGTAATCCTTACACCTAGTGCAATGATCTCGTGACCATTGGCATATCATGAGCTGGTTCAGTGAAGTGGTTGATCATCCACTCGTCTGGTCAGAGGAGTCCGTGTGTGCCGCGTCTATCTGGTTGCCGCCCCCAATTGCTGGCCATATCTGGCTGGCCGGGAAACCTAGCCGTGTGTCTCGTGTTTTGCTGCTATGACGCTTAGAATGGCCCGCGTGTCCACCATTCAGGACGTTGCGCGACTTGCGGGCGTCTCCCCTACTACTGCCAAACGTGCCCTGCGTGACGCCGATAAACTTACGCCTGAAACCTTGGCCCGCGTGCAGGCCGCCATAGAAGCCCTGCACTACGAACCCGACCAACGTGCAGGCGGCCTGCGCGGAGGCCAGAGCCAAACGGTGGGCCTGGTGCTGGGCAGCATCATCGAACCCTTTTTTGCCCAGTTTGCCCGTACCGCCGCACACACGCTGAACCGGGCCGGATATACGCTGATCATTACCGAAAACGAATACAGCGCTGCCCGTGAAGTCGAGGAACTGCGCCGCCTGTACGGTCAGCGGGTGGCGGCCATCATGATCCGGGCGGGCTACGGCCCCGAAAGCCGGGAATATCTGGCCCGGATGGTGGCGCGGGGCGTGGTGGTCGTGGAATTCGACTACACCTCGCCCAACAGCCCCTATACCTACGTGATGCTGGACAACGCCGCCGCCGTGTACAGCGCCGTCGCGTACCTGCACAGCCTCGGCCACCGCCGGATTGCCGCGCTGGGCACCTACCATCCCAGCATTCATCCCGAAGAACGCAGTAGGGCGTTCCCCGAGGCCATGAACGCGCACGGCCTGACCGTACCGCCCGAATACCAGCGCGTCACGCTGCTGAACGAAGACACCGCCTACCGCCTGACACACGACCTGATGGGCCTTCCCACACCGCCCACTGCGCTGGTGGCGCTGGCCGGAACACAGGCCGTCGGGGCTTACCGGGCACTCCGCGAACGTGGCCTGCACATTCCGGGCGACGTGAGCCTGCTGACGTTCGATAACTATCCGTGGACAGCGCTGGTCGACCCGCCCATTACCGTCATAGAGCAACCTGTAGAAGCGATGGCCGAGGCGACGGCCCTTAAAATTATTGCCGCCCTAGAAGGCGGCTCGACGGGCCAAAGCATGACGTTTCCCGGCAAAATGATCGAACGGGGCAGTTGCGGGCCACCTCAACTGGCTCAGTCTTTAAAATAAGCGCCACAACCGCAAGCTTGTCAGTCGGTTCCGCCAAAAGCGCCGACCTCGACCTGTCCCTGCTCGCTGTCTTCTTGCTGTACAAGGGCCGGAATAGCCAGCGCGGCCAGCAGCAGCGCGGCGGCGGCGGTGGCCGCCATGGCCCAAAGATTGCCAGTAAACAGCAGCACCAGCGTCAGCACGCTCAGCACACTGGAGCTTCCCATCAGCAGCGAGAGGAAAGTGACCATGATCTGAGTGTGCCGGATCAGCTCGGCTGACAAATGGCGTTGTCATAAAGTCGGTCTTTTGCTGGCCTTCGTCTGATCTGAAGAGTACGGGGGGAGGGCCTGAGTGGGTGACGGCTCACGGCAAAAGCGGGTCGCGGGCTGGCAGAATGCACGCCGGACGCCAGTTCCCCCTCTGCGCCCAAGGACTCTCTGTTGATTACTCCCGAAGACTTGCGCCAGCTTGCTTTTTTTGCCGACCTCGACCCAGCCGGGCACGAGGAATTGGCCCTGGTTGCCGCCGACGTGTGCCTGAACGCAGGCGACTGGCTGATTCAGGAAGGCGACACCGGAGCGTTTTTTGTGTTGCTGGAGGGGCAACTGGAGGTCAGCAAGGAAACGGCGGGGGAAGAGCACGTCATCACCACTTACCTGCCCGGCGAGACGTTTGGAGAGGTGCCGCTGCTGCTGGGGTCAGCGGCAGTGGCGAGCATCCGGGCACGGGAAAATTCGCGGGTCATGCGGCTGGAAGCGCCCGCTTTTCATGCGCTGATGGCCCGTTCGGACGCGGTGGCGTCGCGGGTGCTGAGGAACATGGCGCGGCGGGTGGGTGACCTGCAACGGCTGGCCGTAGAAACGCCGCAAACTGTAACCCTGCTGATTGGGAGCCGCGCCGAACCGGGCTGCTCTGGCCTGCGCGATTTTCTGGCCCGCAATCAGGTGTCGTTTCGGTGGCTTGACCCCGAAGAACCTGCGCTGGCCGTACTGATTCCGCCGGAAGTGGCGCACCTACCCCAGCCTGCCGTGGTGTTGCCGAACGGAGAGGTGCTGACCCGTCCCAGCCTGCGTGAATTGGCCGCACGAGTGGGCCTGCAAGTCAGTCCAGAGCGCTCTGAATACGACGTGGTGATTTTGGGCGGCGGCCCGGCGGGGTTGGCGGCGGCGGTGTACGGCGCGTCCGAGGGGCTGTGTACCCTGCTAATCGAAAAGCACGCCCCCGGTGGGCAAGCAGGCACGTCTTCGCGCATAGAAAACTATCTGGGCTTTCCTACTGGCCTGTCGGGAGACGACCTGAGCGCCCGTGCCCTGCGCCAAGCCCGGCGATTTGGGGCCGAAGTGATAACGACGCGTGAGGCGGTGGCCGTGACGCCCAGCCCGCTACCGGGAAAGGGCTGCCATGTGGTGACTTTAGATGGGGGTGAACAGTTGCAGGCCCGCACCGTGATCGTGTCGACTGGGGTGGAATGGCGGCCCTTGCCGCTGCCAAAAGCCGAGCAACTGAGCGGGCGAGGCGTGTGGTACGGCGCGGCCCGCACCGAAGCGTCCGGCACGCGGGGCAAAGACGTATACCTGATCGGCGGCGGAAACTCGGCGGGGCAGGCGGCCATGCACTTTTCGGGTTATGCCGAGCGCGTGAGCCTGCTGATTCGCGGGCCGAGCCTAGAGGCCAGCATGTCTCAGTATCTGATAGACCAGTTGAGCGGCAAGGCCAATGTGCGCGTCTGCCTAAACTGCGAAGTGACCGCGCTGCACGGCGAAACCCACCTGACAGGCCTGACCGTGCGGCATACCAGACCGCAACCCACTGGCAACCAGAATGAAGCTGAGCAAATTGAAACCGACGCCTTATTCGTGTTTATTGGGGCCGACGCCCGCACCGACTGGCTGCCCACAGAATTGACCCGCGACGAACGCGGTTATGTGCTGACGGGCAGCGCCGTAACTGCCGATCAGTGGCCGCTAGAGCGTGATCCGCTGCTGCTGGAAACCAGCGTGCCGGGCATCTTTGCGGCGGGCGACGTGCGCCACGATTCTATTAAGCGGGTGGCGTCCAGCGTGGGCGAGGGCAGCATGGCAGTGGCCCTGGTTCATCATTATCTGGGGCCGCAAGAGCAGACTTAAAATACACTTATCCGAATTACAGCACCTGAATAAAACCTCTACCGCTTTCACCTTCCCAACTGTTGCCTCGAATTCGCTCACTTCGTTTGGTCAACACAACCAACACTGTCGACACATGCCCTAAAGCGGCCCAACTGGGCGCTATACGGTTCGTTTATCTCTGGCTATTGCACAGGAGGACACCCAATTCACCCGAAGATTAAAGATTTTTCCACGATTCTGGCCATCCCCCACCATGTAGCCCAATCCGAGACGTGTTTCCTGTCCTGTTCACTGCTGACGTTAGCAATACGCACATGTATGTCCGATTGAATACAATTTTTACAGGGCATAAGAACTGAGAAACGCGAGGTAACTCATGGCTGAGGTTGGCTGACCGTGCCAGCATAAATGACCTTGACCATTCGGAGAGAACGCCTTTGAACTCACATGATCGCCACATTTTAGAAGCGATGACGGATGGGTACGTGGCTCTAGACCGGGAGTGGCGCTTTACGTATGTGAACCGGGTCATCGCCAGAGCAACCCGCCGAACGCCCGATCAATTGGTGGGCCGCCGCCTGCCGGACGAGTTCCCTGAGGCTTGGGCACTGATCGAGCGCCACGCGGACGTCCTGTACAGCGGGCAGGGCGTGGCCTTCGACACCGGATATCCGCCGCTGGGCGTGCATTTTCATGTCAAGATTTTTCCCACTTCGGAGGGCATCGAAGTGTTTTTTCAGGATGTCACCTCGTTCCGGCAGGCCCGCCGCAACGCCTCGCGCCTGCTGACGTTAACGGAAGCCCTGAACGCCGCGACCCATCTGGATCAGGTGCTCGATACCGTGCTACGGCACTTGCGTGAAGAAACCTACGGCGTGCTGGTGGCCCTTCACGACCCCGACGAGGACGTCCTGAAGACCCGCTACGAGGTTAATTTTGATCCGGCGCTGGTGCAGCCCTACCTGCGGATGGCGGTAGACAGCCCTGTGCCGATGGCCGACGTGTTCCGCAGTGGCCGCCTGATGATCCTGAGCCGGGCCGAATGTGAAACCCGCTACCCGGACATGCTGATTGACCCACAGACTCAGGAAATTGTGATTCTGCCCCTCCGCAGCAGCGGGCGGGTGCTGGGCAGTATGGCGCTGAGCATGAAGCAGCCCTGGGCCCTAGACCTGCTGACCCGCAGCAAACTGACAGTGGTGGCGGCCCAGTGTGCCAGCGCCATAGAACGCGCCCAACTGTTTGAGGAAGCGCAGCGCAACGAGGGCCGCTACCGCACGCTGCTGGAGACCACCCACGCCGTGATCTGGGAAGCCGATGCCCAGTTGAGGGTCACCCGTCCCCTCAGAACCTGGGAATATTTTACGGGCCAGACCTTCGAGCAGCACCGGGAATTCGGGTATATGGCGGCGGTGCATCCGGACGATCAGGCGGCGGCCAACGAAGAACTGCGGGCCAAAGCCGCGCTGGGCCGTTCTTTTCAGATGAGAGCGCGGCTGCAACACCGCAGCGGCCAATTCCGGGCCACCGAGGTCCAGTGCGTACCCGTTCAGGACGAATTGGGGCAAGTGTGCGGCTGGGTGGGGGCCATTCGGGATGTGTCCGAGCAGGAGCGCCAGAAACGTTGGGAGGACGGCGCTCGGCACCTGTTGGCGCAGTTGGGGCAGGCCTCTGAGGCACAGACCGTTTACCGCAGCGCCCTGAAAGCTGTGGCCGAGCTGGCCGGAACCCCGCACGCCTTGTTGGCTGGTCCGGTGGACTTGGTGGGCACGTTCCGGGTGCTCCATGCCGAGCAAATCCCCAAGTATTTTCTGAGCCAACTCCGCCATTTTCAGGCGGGGCCGGAGTCGGCCATTGGGCGGGCCATCGCGCTGGGCCTTCCCTTCTGGCTGCACGATGAAGTGTCTGCCCTCCCACCCACAGGCGTCCCCGAAACGCCTATCCGGAGCCTGCTCAAAGAAGCAGGGCCTGTGCTGCTCGTACCGCTGAATCATGAGCAACAGCTGACCGCCGTCATCGCGCTGAGTTTTATGGGATATGCGGAACCGAGCGAAGATGTGCTGGAGCATCTGCGCTGGTTACAACCGCAACTTGCTCAGGCCCTGCAACGTGCCCAATTGCTTAGAACACTGGAACGCAGCGAGCGGCAAGCCCAAACCACGTTGCAGTCTTTGGATGAGGGCGTGCTGCTGTTTGATGCGGCGGGACGGGTGGTGGCGGCCAACCCGGCCGCTTATCAACTGAGTGGGCTAGGCGGAGGCCAAGAGGCGGAAACGGGCACGCTGCCCTTCCCATCGGCCTTCGACCCAGCTTGGAATCTGCGCGACCCGGCAGGCCAACTGCTGCCTGTCAGCGCGTACCCGGCAGCGCGGGTCATCACTTCTGGCGACACAGTGCGCGACTCCGTCGTGGAATACATGCGGCCCGATAACCAGGCAATTTTGGTCTCTATCAACGCCGTCCCTCTGGCAGAAGAAGGAGTTTTTCGCGGCGCAGTCGTGTCGTTTGCCGACGTGACCGAGGCTTACCGGATGCGCCAACAGTTGGAGCGCCAAGCCCGCGAAGACGAGTTGACAGGCCTTCCCAACCGCCGGGTGTTCAACTGGTCGCTGGAACAGTTGGCCAGAGAGCCGCACACCACCACCGCCGTGCTGCTGCTGGATATAGACCAGTTCAAGACCGTCAACGACACCTTTGGGCACCATGTCGGAGATTCTCTGCTTCAGGCAGTGGCGCGGCGACTGACCGAAGTATGCAAGGGGCGCGGCACGGTGATCCGGCTGGCGGGCGACGAATTCGGTGTGCTGCTGCCTATTGCCGACGAAACCGAGGCCGACGACATGGCGGCCCTGCTGATAGACCGTCTGGGGAAAACGTTGTCGGTGGCCGACATGGACTTTCAGATCAGTGTGTGCGTGGGCATCTGCATCAGCGCCGACGAGGGCGCGACGGCAAGCGAACTGTACCGCCAGGTGGATTTGGCCCTGCATCAGGCCAAACGGATCGGTGCGGGCAAATGGTGCTTGTTCACGCCTGACCTGTCGGTCACACAGGAGCGGCGGGTCAGGCTGGAACGGCGATTGCGCGCCACATTGCACGCCCAGGCTGCATCTGCCCCACCAATGCAGTGTCAGGGATTGAGTGTGCATTATCAGCCCATCGTTGGCCTTATGGGACGGCAAGCAGTGGCGTTCGAGGCGTTGGCCCGCTGGCACGACGATGAATTGGGCTGGGTCAGCCCGCTGGAATTCATCCGCGTGGCAGAGGAAAGCGGACTGATTCACGAACTGGGTGCGATGGTGCTGCGCTGCGCCTTGCGGCAAGGCAATGCGTGGACACAAGCCTGGAAGGTACCCGTATCCATCAGCGTCAATGTGAGTTCTACCCAGTTGATGCGCCCGGATTTCTTGGACGAGGTGATAGACGCACTGGAATCTACAGGGGCGTCGGCCTCGTGCTTAATTCTTGAAATTACCGAGGCCATCGTTATTCAGGATATGGAACTGGTCAACAGCCGCCTGCAAGCCCTGCGTAACCTCGGCATCCGCATAGCCTTGGATGACTTCGGTACCGGCTTTTCCAGCCTGGCGGTTCTGGGTACCCTCCCCATCGACGTGCTGAAAGTAGACCGCCTGTTCGTCAAAGGAGTGGCGCAGAATACGCGGCGTCAGGCGCTTCTGGCAGCCGTCATCCTGCTGGGACACCGCCTGAGTATTACCGTGGTGGCCGAGGGCGTTGAGGAAATTTCGGAACTGGAAGTGCTGCAAATCCTGGGATGCACCTACGTTCAGGGCTACCTGTTTGCGCGTCCTCTGCCCGCGGCACAGATCAAAGGCGTGGTGTACCCAGCGTTTGCAGAGCAGGCCGTCCTCCAAACCACCGGGCCAAGCCAGGGCTGATCACCGGGGCAGTCAAGGACAATGCTTCAGGAACGGTTCTTATCGTTGGACACCGCTGCCTCAGTTTGGCTGCTCTCGTGGGCCAATCCCATCGGATCAATCACTTCCAGCACCTCACGCCGCAGCGAAACGGTTTGGCTCTGATCGACGACCCGGCTTTCTTTCCAAATTTGCACGTCCAGCGAGGGGAAGACTTCTTTTTGTATGGTGGCCCGTTCTTCCAGCAGCAGGACTTCGTGGGTACGGCCCGGCTCTAGGGCTACCCCGTCAATCAGCACTTCGCCTGCGCCGGGCGCAATCGTAATCTCCAGCTTCTCGGTGCGCAGCATTACGGGCACCAACTCTTGCCTTTCGGTCACCACTTTATTGATGGTCACAGAGCCGTACACCTCGCGCACCACGTCTATCCGGGCACGTTCCTCGTGCAGAGTCAGGTGATTCAGGTGAACTTTTAAAGACCGCTGCTGCTCACCCAACTCGGAAGAGACCAGTAGCTCGGCAGCATTGCTAGAGGTTGTGTTGCTGGAGGTCGTGCCCCCTGTGCCTGTGTTGCTCAGGCTTGTACTGGCCGGAGTTGGAGGAGATTGCCCCACCAAAGAGGGCACGGCGGCATCTTTTGTTGTGGGATCACGTGGGTCAGTCATGAGGGGCCTCGCAGTCCAGCATAAAATGCAAAGTTGGGAACGGAAAACCCGGAGCAGAGCGGATACTTTCCACGCTGCTCCGAGGGACGGTCATCCTTCTGCGGAAATGTCAGTGGTCAGCCTGACCTCAGACCTTCCGGTTGGTACTGTTCATCTCAGTGGACATTTCGGAGGTGGTTTCGGTCATCGTCGTGCCACCCTGGTCAATGCGGACTTCCCCAGTTTTGGTCACGTCAAGTACTTCGCGGCCTACGGTTTCGGTCACGACTTGACTGTCGGTCACGGTGCGTTTGCCAATTTCAACTTCTTCTACCACGTAAGCTTCCTTGCCCACATTGGCGCGCTCGGCTTCCAGATCCACGCGCATCGTGGTTTGGCCTTCACCCAACACGGCCCCAGTCACGGCCTGCCCATCGGTGACGGTGTGGCGCTCAATAATCACTTCTTCGCGCTCCAGAGCCACGTTCACTTGCTGCTCGCGGGTTTCTACGTGCTTGCCGATCTCTACACTGCCCGCTTGGAAACGGTCTTTATTGACCACCAGACGCTCTTCCAAGAGTTGCAGGCGCTCGGGCGTGCGGTAGGCAGTGTCCCGGTAGGCAGAGCGGGCGGTTTCATCTACGGCCGTGGTCTTGTCGGCTCCCAAGAGAACGCGCTCGTCGGACTCATACGACTCGTCGGCATACATTTCGCCGTAGCGGTACTCGCCCAGATCGCGGGCCTGCTCGCGGGTCAGGTTGTCAAAGTACACACCGTCATCGCTAATCCGGGCATGGCCTACAGGAATCAGCACTTCTTTGGAGGAAAACCAGCCGCCCACATCAGCGATAAGGTAGCGCAGCTTGCCGCTAGAGGGATCAACGAGTGCATCACGAATAGTGCCGATCTTCTCGCCATTCGTACCGTAGGCGACGCTGCCATTAGGCAAGTACACGCCTTCGCCGGTCAGGGCGTCGCCGTGCGTGCGGGTCAGTTCGGAAAGCAGTGCAAGTTGGGGCTGTGTCATGGGAAAACCTCCAGTGAGGGGAAGGGGGAATACACGTAGTCCTGAATGTCTGGTCTTACACGAAAACCATCGTTCCCTGTGTTCATGCCGTCTATCAGGGTCAGGAGCAAGTGTAATCAGGCTACATTGCCATCCTGCTGAGTGTTTTCTCAATGCTTACCGGGGTTTGTCTTGGGTTAAGGTTTATGTCGGCCCCAACAAGCCCACAAAAGCAGCCTTTGCATATTTTTATTAGCTTAGATTGAGCTTGCTTCAATCGCTACTCATAAAAAACTTAACTAGACGATACGAGATCGCTAAGTCTTCATTCGTTATCAGGCTAAGTTTCTGTAGAACTGTTTCCATGCTTTGCACGTGATACTCAATTTGTTTAAGGTCGAGCTGTTAAACGATGAGCTGAGTACGGTTCATTGAAAATTCAAGCTTAAACGACCCCCAGGTCAGCACACCACTTCGCGGCAATAAAACAGCCCCGCTCTACATTGAGAATGAGCAGAGCGGGGAGAATATGATTTTTAATCCAACAGCCGAACTCTTACCGTCCGGTGCGGCCCAACAGATCTACCAAACGGTCTACCTGCGCTTTTTGGGCGGCTTCCAGTGCAGCTACGGCTTCTTTTTGCAGGGCCTTCCATGCTTCTAAAGTACGGGCGGTGGAATGCATGACTGCGGCGCTGACGGTGAAGTGTAGCCCCGGCGAACGGCGCATGCTGGCTTCTACCGCTTCGCCGCGTGCGCCCAGTACCGCGCCCAAAATGCCTTTTTCTTCGGCCCGGCGCTGAAGTTCCCGGCGCAGGGCCCGGTCTTTAATGCGCTCTACAACTTCCCAGGCAGCGTCTTGCACAAGGTCGCGGCCCAGCGCAGCACGGAAAGCTTCGACCCACAGGTCATCGCCGCGCCGCCCAGTCCGGAAGTGCAGCCCGCCCGTGTGGGCCGTCCACTGGCTTTCAAAGTCGCGCCCATCTTCGACCAGCACACGAATCTGGCGGGTTCCGGCCTCCAAGGCAAAGCGGTGGCCTTCGGGCAGCACGGGCCAACTGCTCAGGCCATCGGCGTCTAAGGCCTGCATGGTGGCGTAAGCCGAGGCCAACACTTCGGGCGCGTCTTGTGCGCTGCCCACGCGTGCGCCGTCGGCATACAGCCCCAGCGTACCGCCTTCTTCGGTGCGGACTTCGTGCTGCACGTGGCGCAGGCCCAATCCCCACGCCTCATGCGCCCGCGTCAGGGCGGCGCTGAGTTCGGCAGGATTAACGGCCTCACGCACGTCTAGATTCAGGTCAGGCAGGGCAGTTCGGAGCAGGGCTTGCAGGGCCATCCGCGCCCCGGTTTCGGCATCCTGAGCCATCTGCGCGGCGTCTGGTGCGGCTGTTTTCTTCATCTTGCTGGCTTGCGTCACGGGTGTCCTCCGGGCATGTTCTGGTGGGCGAGGCGGCCCTCAGTTGTGGTGGCTAGGTGAATTGCTAAGCAGTATCTGAGTGGTGTTCTTGCGGGGAGTTTAGCCCATTGTGCAGCGGCGTTTTACAAGCTTCACTCCCGCCAGTACAGGCTTATTCTATCCTATTCATGCGAGTAAAAACAGAAGTCAAGCCTTCAATATGTTCATAACAGATTTTAAAGGGTCGCCAATGGGTCGGTCACGCCGCCCGCCGTTACACCTGAGCTTCTTTTTGCCAGCAGAGAGGTTGTCCGTCTCGACATCACACTGATATTTTAGGTTGCTTGCATTCTGATGGGCGAGGCACGAGGCCCGGAGCCCAGATGCGTTTTCCAGCTGAGCCTGTCTTACGGCCCCGGCAGGTGCTTAGGCCTCTTTCGCCTCGGCCCGCGCAGTATCCCGCCCAGTCCCTGGTATGCTGCGCAGCACGCTCAAAATCAGCAGTGTTCCGGCCACCGACAGCAGTGCGCCCATCAGGAAGGCTGCGCCGGGAAAACCGCCACTGACCCCAGCGGCATACACGGCGGTGGCGACAATCGGCCCAACGACGGCCACCAAGCTATTGAGGCTGGTGATCGCGCCCTGCACACGGCCCTGTTCGGTTTCGCTGACCTGCCGGGAAATGAGGCCCTGAATGGCGGGGCCAGCCAGTCCGCCCACAGCCCCCATGACCAGTGAGGCGTACAGGAGCGCGCCGCTGCGGGCCACACTAAGCAGCAAAAATTCAAAAATAGAGGCAATCAGGCCCGTGATGATGGTGCGCCGGTCTCCGAAGCGGGCGATGAATGGCCCGATCAGGCCGCCCTGCACCGCCGCCGTGAGCAGGCCAAAAAAGGCCAGTGCCAGGCCGTTTTGCCCCGGACTCCAACTCAGCACTTTTTCGGTGTACAGCACCCACGTACTGAAAATGACCTGCCCGGCGAGACCCAGCACCACGAAGGTCAGCGCGAGGCTCCGCAAAATGGGGTACTCGCCCAGCGCCTTCAGGGGCAATAGCGGGTTCAGGTCGCTGCGTTTCATGGCCTTGGCGCGGGCGCTGGCAGGCAACGATTCTGGCAGAACAAACAGGCCGTACAATACGTTTAGCCCAGTCAGGGCCGCCGCCACCAAAAAGGGCACGCGCAACCCGTACTCGCCGAGCAACCCGCCCAACGCTGGGCCGAGAATGAAACCTACGCCGAAGGTGGCCCCCAGCAATCCAAAGTTCTTGGCGCGGTCTTCGGGCGGCGACACATCGGCAATGTAGGCATTGGCAACCGTCAGACTTGCACCCGTGATGCCTGCCAGAATGCGGCCCACGAACAACCAGGTCAAGTTGGGAGCAAACGCCAGCAGCAGGTAATCCAGTCCCATGCCCAACAACGCGAACAGAATCACAGGCCGCCGCCCGAAGCGGTCACTCAGGGCACCCAGAATCGGCGCGAAAATAAACTGCATGACCGCGTAGGCCGCCGTCAGCAGGCCGATGGTGCGGGCACCCGCGACCTCTGACCCAGCCAGTTCCTTGACCAAGCCCGGCAGCACCGGAATGATCAGTCCAATGCCAATGATGTCGATGAGAGCGGTGAGCAGAATGAAAATCATGGCGGCAGGACGGGAACGCATTGGGGCCAGTGTAATCCCCGCCTGGAGTGGGAAGGTTCAGCCATGTGGCGTATCGTTTGCCGTTGTCTTCTGGGGCATGTAGTCCAGCTGCCCAGCGACCCAGCTGAGCAACGGCCAGTTGGGAAGGCGTTTTGTCGGGCTTGCAGAGAATGCAGAGAATGTGGGTGGTTGGGCAAGGCGGTGCTTGCTCGCTTTCCGAAATGAAATACACAACCCCAGCCAAATCCACTGCGTTTGGTCTTGGCCCAACGAGATCAAGACCATTCAGAGTCCTTATTCCCCAGACTCGCGTTGCCCGCTTGGTCGCAAGAGAACCGTGGTTGTCCTTAAACTGGCTCCGCCTCGGTAGTCTGAAGCGCCTCGCGGAAGCTCGTTCCAGTCGTGGCCCTCACCTGTTCCAGCGTCGCTCCGGGCATGAGTTCGGTCAGCGTCAGGTCGCCATTCACGAACTCGAACACGGCCTTGTCCGTGATGATCATATCCACCGCGCCCGATGTGGTCAGCGGCAGGGTGCAGCGCGGCACGATTTTGGGTGTGCCGTCAGGGTCGGTGTGGGTCATCAGGATAATCAGGCGTCCTGCCCCGCCCGCCAAATCCATCGCGCCGCCCACACCCAGCAGCGGTTTACCCGGTACAGCCCAATTTGCCAGATTACCCGCCGCGTCCACCTGCAGGCCGCCCATTACAGCAATATCGACATGCCCGCCCCGGATCATGCCGAAGCTGGCCGCCGAATCAAAGTAACTGGCCCCCGGCAGGGCAGTCACGGGAATCTTGCCTGCATTCACTGGATAATCCATCGCGCCGCCGTCCTGAGGGGCTGGCCCCACGCCCAGCATGCCGTTTTCGGTGTGCAGATTCACGGCGTGTGCGGGCGTGATTAGGTCGGCCACCAGAGTTGGAATGCCGATACCGAGGTTCACCACCGCGCCGGGCCGCAATTCCTGAAGGGCGCGGCGGGCCATGTTCAGGCGGGCTGCGTCCACCCGTTTGGCCCCGCCCCGCACATCGGCGCTGCTGCCCAAGTCGGCCAAGGTCAGGTGTGCCTGCACCAGATAATCCACGTACAGGCCGGGCGTATGCACGTGTTCGGGCGCGATGTGCCCCACCTCTACGATTTCTTCCACTTCTGCAATCACGAGGTCGGCAGCCGTCGCCATACCCGCATTGAAATTCTGCTCGGTCAGGCGGTACTGCAGGTTGCCTGCCGTATCGGCCCGCCAAGCCCGAATAAACGCCACATTGCCGCGCAGGGCCGGCACAAACACCATCTCGCGCCCGTTCAGCATCTTCGTTTCAGCGCCCCCGGCAATCAGGGTTCCAGCAGCAGTGGGGGTATAGAAACCGCCCAGACCTGCTCCGCCCGCCCGGATCGCTTCCGCCAGCGTGCCCTGCGGCATCAATTCCACTTCTAGCGTGCCCGCCATATGCGCCTTCACCGCTTCCGGGTTAGAGGTGAAATACGAGCCGATAGCCTTCCTCAGTTGTCCGTTGCGGAGCAGTAAACCTCCACTGAGACCCGGCTCGGACACGTTGTTGGCGATATAGGTCAGGTCGCCTGTGTCCGTTTCGGCCAGCGCATGTATCAGATGCACCGGGTTTCCAGTCATGCCAAAGCCGCCCACCAAGAGTCGGTCTCCGGACTTGACCAGCGCCGCCGCCCCTTGTGCGGAGATGATCGGTACAGTTTTCATGCCTCCACCTGATTTGCTTCAACTCGCTCGATCAGGGCCGCTTCGCCCTGGCCGACGCCGACGCACAGGGTCGCCAAACCGTAGCGTCCGCCCCGCGCCTGCAGTTCATGCGTGAGGGCCACCACCAACCGCGCTCCACTCATGCCCAACGGGTGGCCGAGTGCGATGCCGCCGCCGTTCACATTCACCCGCTCCCCATCCAGTCCCAATTCCCGAATACATGCCAGAGCTTGAGCGGCAAAGGCCTCATTCAGTTCGATCAGGTCTATTTGGTTCAGGTCGACGCCTGTGCGAGAGAGCAGTTTGCGGGTCGCCGGAATCGGCCCCAATCCCATCACACGGGGGTCGACACCTGCCGAGGCCGCACCCACCCAGCGGGCCAGCGGCGTAATGCCCAGTTCACGCGCTTTGCCCGCACTCATCAGCACCAGTGCCGCCGCGCCGTCGTTCAGGCCGCTGGCGTTGCCCGCCGTGACTGTGCCGCCCTTGCGAAACGCGGGTTTCAGTCCGGCAAGGGTTGCCGCGTCGGTGGCAAGCGTGAATCCATCCCCATCACGCTTGTAGCGGGGATGCTCGTCGGTATCGAACACCGTCACGCCTTTCTTGCCCTTCACCTCAATCGGCACGATCTGGCTCTCGAATGCGCCCGAGTGCAGCGCGGCCACCGTGCGGCGCTGAGATTCCAGCGCGAAGGCGTCCTGATCTTCCCGTGTGATTTCGCTGAAGGAATATTCTCCAGCGCGGCTGCGCTCCACGATGTTTTCCGCCGTCTCGCCCATCGCCTCCAGCGGAAACAGGGCTTCCATCGCCGGATTGGGAAAGCGCCAGCCGAGGGTGGAATCGAAGACGGTCACATTGCCATTGGCAAACGCCTGCCCACCTTTGGGCATCACGAGGGGCGCACGGGTCATGCTTTCCACGCCGCCTGCCACGTACACGTCGCCGTCGCCGTTGCGGATGGCGCGGGCCGCTGTATTGATGGCACTCAGACCCGACGCACACAGCCTGTTCACGGTCAGGCCCGCCACCGATTCGGGCAGACCCGCCAACAATGCGGCCATTCTCGCCACGTTGCGGTTGTCTTCGCCCGCCTGATTGGCACAGCCCAAGATCACTTCTTCGATCTGGGCGGGGTCAATTCCAGCCTGCTGCACGGCGGCCCGGATCACGCTGGCGGCGAGGTCGTCGGGCCGCACGGTAGACAAACTGCCGCGAATGGCCCCGATGGGCGAGCGCACGGCAGACACGATGACCACGTCACGGTCAGATAAAAGGGGAGGCAGGGGGAGGGATGGGGTCATGGCGTTCTCCTGTGCCGGGCGTCCGCGAGGCCGAGCAGTCTATCGATCAGCGCGTCGTTGACGCCCAGATAGTGGTCTTCGTGTAAGGCAGCCCAGTCTAACGGTGCGTTGGTGCAAAGCCGCAGGGCCTCGGTCAATGGCTGTCCGTCTTGGCGGGCCAGGGCGACGGCGCGGCGCACAGTAGCTTTGGCTGCAGCTTGTCCCACATGTGCCGCCAGCGCAAACATCAGGGCTTGGGCCCATCATCAGGCCGCCCGACGCCTCTACGTTGGCCCGCATCCAGGCCGCATCGACCTGAAGGGCTTGAGTTCTGGTCGCCCAAAGCGGAATGACGGCGCTCACGGCTGTAGAACACTTGAATCCCTGCAAACCACAGCGTCCGGGTGACAAGACAGGCTCCTTGAGGCCTATCCAGCTTCAGTAAGAGCAGGCTTGCCAGGGTCTGATCTGTCCGCTGTTGCTGCTTCTCATCGCTTAGGTTTACAGCTCACTCTGTCGTTCTATTCCCGACTCTAAGCCGCGTCAGTGCTTTAGCTGTTCAACAGGGCGGCTTCGGCAGTTTTGAGGGCCGCGTCCACGGTGGCCCGGATCAGTCGCGGGTCGGCCAACGTATCGCCGGGCTGGTGATAATTGGCGTCGAGGCCCCGGTGAAAAAACAGCGTCGGAATGCCTGCCTGTGCAAACGGCACCTGATCACTGCCGCCCTCTTGGCGTGGCGAGCCTGAAATTTGTGCGGCCTGCTGAGCCAACTGCACCAACCGGCCCTCCCCAGTCACATTGAGTGGCGTGGCATTCACACCAATCATGTCAAAGTTGAACATTGCTTTCAGGCTCCCAATCACGGCGGGGTTGTCTTTGACGAACACCCGCGAGCCGCGCAGTCCGTCTTCTTCTCCGTCGAAGAGCACAAAGTAGCTGCGGGCGGCCAATGGTGTATTCGCCACCCGCCGGGCAATGTCGACCACAGCCACGCTTCCGGACAAGTTGTCGTTGGCTCCGGGGGCCAGCGCCACCGAGTCCATATGCCCCCCAAAAAGGATGTCGGGGCGGGTCACACCTGATTTGAAGGCCACCACGTTCACGCCGCGCACCTCGCCGTCCCGCACGCGCACCCCTAGCGTCACCTGCTGGCCGCCCCGCAACGCGGCGTCTGCCGTGCTGGGCACCGTCAGCGCCGGAAGCGCCACCCGTTCTCCCAACTGGCCCTGCAAGGCTGTGGCTTCGTTGTTGACGACAATGAGGCCTGCAGCGCCCGCTGCAAGGGCATTGTTGGCTTTTTGCACAAAAGAAATCTGTCCGCGCTGCACCACTGCTACCTGGCCGCGCACGTTTACGGCCTTAAAATCCTCGGGGGTGCCTGCACCGGGAATCCGGACGATTCGCGCCGTGACTTCTCCCCCAGTACTGCCTTGCAGCGCCCGGCCAGCCAGGGACTCAGCGCCCACGCCCACATCAGAGCCGAGGTCGTCGAAGCGGGGATAGGTAAATACCTCGCGGCGAGTCGTGTAGCCTAGCGCCCGAAACTGCGCTTCAAAGTATGTCCGGGCCTGTTCGTTGGGGGCGCTGCCCGTCACTCGGGGGCCGAACGGCAACACCGTGCGGAGATCGTCCTCAATGGTTGCCAGGGCGCTGGAAGCCAGCATCAGCACGCCCAGCCAGGCGCAGCGTTTCCAAGGGTGCATGCCTTCAGAAGAGCACGCCTTGGGCCGCGCAACTTTGCCGCCGGTTACGGTTGGCCCTCTGGAGGTCGCCGCTATTTGTTGAATACACCGAGCAGCGGAAGACAGCAGAACCGGCGTCGCAGCGGGAACGGTGAGGCCCCGGTGTCTTTCCGGAAAATTGGGATGTGAGTAGCGAGGGCCAGCCGTGTACCGCCTGCTGTGGGGCGAGTATTGGCTGACAAGGCATCTCTTCAAGATGCACCTCTCAAAACGGGTCAAAAGTTGCGATCAAGGTTCTCAGTGCTCAGAAAAACCTTTGGGGACTTACGCCCCCTCGCTGCTAGCGGCAGCACAGGAAAACGCAGCAAATGTTGTTCTACACGCAGCTCGAAGACCCAGACCCTGCTTGACTCCCGCTTTTATTGAGGCATCAAGTTTTCTGGGGTGAGTGTGTTGGGCCATGTCGTGGTCTTGGCGTTGTGCCAGAAGGTCACTAGGCCTTCTAACTGGGTCAGGAAGCCTTCAAAACTGACCGCTTTGGGCAGATAGGCACTGGCATGAAGCGCGTAGGCCCGCCGCAAATCGTCATCTGCCATAGACGTGGTCAACATCAACACCGGCAGATTTTTAAGGGTTGGATGTCCCTTGATCTTCTCCAACACCGCGAGGCCGTTCATGCCAGGCATATTGATGTCCAGCAGCACCAGATCGGGCAGCAGCGTGTCAGCGGCCATCAAGACATGGAGCGCTTCTATTCCACTGGGCATGGTGACCAATGTGCAGGGTTGCTTCAGAAGTGCAAAAGCCTCTTCTGCCAGGGCCCGGTCAAGAGGATTGTCATCGATGAGCATGACCCGTAAAGGCCGTTTCACCGCTTCCGCCTTGAGGCTGCGCCCTGACAAATGAATGATGGATGAAGCATCAGCTCAACTGTAAGCGCCCCATGAATTTGAAATGGTAAGAAAAGGGCAGATCATGGTTGAGCTTAAGCAGGGAACGGACTAAATATACGGGCTCTGCTCGGATTGAAGGCCAAAAAACGAGGTTTCTAATCAGACTCCGAATGACGTGAGTTCCAGGCGTAGGCGTAATGGAGTGGCGCTCCGACTGTCACGGCTCCAAGTGTTTAGGAAAGTTCAGCCCAGATCGCGTCACTGGGATCAAGGTCGTTCTCAGATGGTGACCCCGGTTGCCCTAAATAAAGCTGGACTGTTGACTGGCTGAAGCTCAGCTTCAGAGAACTCCCCTGCCTTGCCATGTGAATGTGGGAACCACTGCTTAAGCTGGCCTATGCCACAAGACGAACACGTGCTGATTAAGGCCAGGCAACTCTTGGCGCACGCCGTCGAAGTTGGGCAGGCGTGTGCTGACTTTTATATACGCGAAGCACAGAAGGAACGGGAATGGTCAAACAGGGCGCAACAGGCAGCTGAAAAAACAGGGGCCCACAAGCGAACAGGGGGGCAAAAGCGATTGCCTATGCCTGATCCAGAATTATAATGAATCCTTGACAGGGCTGAGGGAAGCACTCCATGTTCGGGCATCTCTTTGATTCCATCTCAAATAGGCTCTCAAACCGCCCCAGGTCTGTTTTTAGGATCACAGCTTTAGCCAAATGGCAGCGCCAGAAAAAGCTTCTGACGCTGCCTTTGTTGCCCGGACGCTTTAGTCTTCCGTCCAATCTGTCTGGGTGGGCAAGGCTGTCTTGGCTTCAAAGCGGGAGGTGGCCGGGAAATTTGGAGGCACAGTGCCTCCGTTCAGGAAGCGCTGGTCGAAGCTAAAGTCGTCCCCGTAGCCTCCGATCAACTTGGGCAAGCCGTCGCTCTGAAAACTGAACACTCCACGGGGAGGCTCTTTAGAGGCGGCAACACTGCCCAGCAGATGAATGCTGCCCTGTGCAGGCGCTCTTCTCACGTCCATGACTCCAAACCCTTTGTTGGCCGCGCCCGCCAGGATCGCTGCGTGGATATAAATGTCGCTGGGCGCGTTGCGGGCATCGTTGCCAATTAAGACGCTGCCAGTTCCTGCGATCAGGCCCAACACGTTTTTGGCTCCGACCACCTGTCGTGGGTCGTCGGTGTAGGTCAGGTCGCCCGTGAGCACGATATTGCTGGTCGCGGCGATATTCAGCTGCGAGAGGGGATGAAGGGCGGGCACCACTTGAGACGGCACCGCTGTTGCAGGCAAACTACTGGGCAACGCGCCCGTGCGTTCCGGACCCTTCAGGCTGGTAATCTCGCCTTCCACGTACAGCTGACCATTCGGCACGCCATCCCGCTCCGTTGTGGTGGTGCCGCTGACGATTTTGGTTCTTTTGGTGACGTAGTTAACTGTGATGGTCGTGACCGTGGTGCCCTGCTTCACGGTGTACACCTGCTCGGCGGCGGTTTTGCTCATGATGATTTCGGCGTTGCCCTGAATGTAGAGGCCGCCTGCGGGGGGCAAGTACACTCCGGTAGGCACTGCCGACTTGCAGTCGTTGTCCTTAACACCCAAAGCGTCGCAGACATCCTTAATAGTGCTGACGGTGCCCTTAAAGTTCGGCCCCAATGAGATCGCCTTTTGCGAGGCGCTGTTGGTTGGAAGCTCGATGCTTGATTGGCCGTACTGCAAGCTGCGGTTGCCCCAATCGGGTGTGGTACAGGGCGGTAAAGACTGCGTGCTGACCAAGAAGCTTTTGCCCTTGCAATCGGTCATCTTGACTTCTCTGGCCGCTGTTGTCGCCCCCAACGAGAATCGAGGCTGACCCGTGAACATCCAGTTCTTGTTGACATGAACAGGCCCGTCATAGTTCATATCAGTCGTAAAGTAATTCCTTTCTTCAGAACCTCCGTCATCGGCCAGCAGCAGGAATTGATTCAAATATTTACGGCCCATCTGAATAGCCAGCGTGCCGTTGGTGGCGGTACGGCGGGTGAATTTGTTCTGCTTTCCAATACTCTCTACTTTGTAGTCGACGTAGTAGGTTTGTCCGATCGCCGTATATTCCTGGTCGGCCCTGAAATTGGCAAAGACGACTTTGCTGGTGTAGGTTACGCCTTCCAGTGAACCGCTTTTAACCACTGTGGGAAGGCTATTTAGGCTAATTTCCACCGATTTGTACTGAAAATCGGCCACAATAGGCGTGACTTTTGCGTCGAATTTGGAGGCGGCAAAGCTGTCTGCGTAGGGTTTGAGGATGGTATTCAGGTCGGTAATGATGCTTTCACGCAGATCGAAGGCCGACGACGCCTGGCCCGCCTCTGCCGCCGCGCGGGTTCGCACCAATCCTGAAAATCCCCCCGCCTGCTGAATGCCGGAAACGCTGCCCGTGATCATCAGTGTGCCCAGCAGCATCAGAATCGCCATAAAGACCAACGCGGTGACCAGAATGTACCCTTGCTGGGGGAGTGTCCGCTGCCCGCTCATAGCCCGGCGCTCCCGGCGACTCTGGACGGAACCACGAGGTCGCGCATGTAGACCGTGCTGGAAAGCGTGACCGTGGAGCTGAGCTTGCCGCGTTCCCGCTGGCCGGTCAGGGTGATTCGCACGGCCTTTAGGCCGGATGCAGTAGGGGCGAAGGTCGCGCCGTCTGCGGAATAGGCCACCGTCAGGCCGGTAATATCGTAGGCCACTACCTGCGGCGTGTCTCCGGCTTGCTGGCGCATCAGGGCGCTGGCTCCGTCCGCTTGCCCGATGTAGTAGCGCATGATGATCACCTTCGACAGCTGTGCCGTGGGGCTCCACTGAAATGGGTCGCCGTTGGGTTTACGCAGTTGTTGTTTGGGGTGCAGCACCTTGGCTGCGCTGGGACAGGGATTGGTGGCGTGCGCCTGCATAAAGTAGACGTATGGGTCGTTGCCGTTGGTGACGATGAAATAGTCGCCGCCGCCAAAGACTTTTTTACAGAGCTTGGTTGTCGCGCTGGGAGAAATATCCGTTTCGGCGCTGTTGGGCAAAGACTTGTTGTTTGGGTAACCAAGAGGCTGGGAAATTGGGAAGGTCGAGTCGGGGTCAGAACTCACCACAGACAACTGATTGCTGGTGGCTACGAACGGGCCGAGGTTGAGCACGGTGGCCGAGGCCGCGTCGATCACGCGTGTGGCTGTGGCTTCTCGCAAGTCCATACCCATCAGCTCGATGGACGCACGCATGCTTTCATCCACCGAGAGTTGAAGTTGGCTTTTGGCCTGTACCTGCGTGGTGCTGAGGAACATATTGAGCAAAATTCCGAAGACGACCAGGGAAATGCTGCTGGCGACGAGGAGTTCGATAATCGTGAAGCCTTGGTCGCGAGACGGACGCACAGGGGGTTTATTAGATGACACGGGGGGTTTACCAGATAACATGGGTGTTTGCCTCCACAGCCTGCTTACGGGTTTCATCTTCGACACGTACTTTCAAACGCCAGAGATCTACATTGGCCCCGTTTTGCAGCATTTCACCCGTGATGGTGGTCTTGTAGTTGCCCAACCGAGTTTTTAGCTCGGTGGCATTCACACTGTGGGAATAAATCCCGTCGGTGGCGTAATCATGGCCTTTGGGATAGGTACAGCTGAAGCGGACAGAATCTCCGGTGCAGACCGTCCCCGCAGCGGTATACGGCTCCTGGTTGGAGCGGTAGCGGTCAAGCCAACTTTCGACCACCGTATTGACAGAGGTTCGGGAGCGGGACTGACTGTCGGCCCTGATGCTAGAAAGCATCAATGAACTGACCGACGTGACCGTGACCATCGTCACGACCAGCGCGACAAGAACTTCGATAAGTGAAAATCCAGCTTGTTGTCTCATTCTCTCCTCGCGATCCCCAACGCCGTAACATTGATTTGACGGGGTTGCCCAGCAATGCTGGCTTTGATGCCTGTATTGGTGGTGATTTGATCGGTTTGCGTCCTGGCCTCAACTGAACCACGGGTACTGAACTCGAAATTGACAGCCGACGCTGCGCTCAACAACAACAGGTCTTTAAAAGCCGTTTGTGTTTTGAGAGAGACCCAAGTGTTGGTCGGCCCAAGCTGTTCAATTACATATTGCCGAGTGTTGACCAACCGCACGCGCCGAATTTGGCCTGTGGAAAGCGTACTGGTGCGGGTGACATTGATGTCGTAGGCCAGTTCGGCAAGGAAATTATTGAGCTGGGTAGTGGAGCGCCACTGGGCGGAAGCCACAGCCGAGATCCCCAATAATATGCCCAACATTGCCAGCAACACCAAGAGTTCTAACAGCGTAAAGCCGTTCATCCGCTGCGAATCCGATAGCATGAGAGCATCATAGACACTTTAAGTTAATTTTGATACAGACAGCTTCTGAACACAATGGGTGTAGTGAATGTACATAATTTATGGAAAATTTAACAGTTTGCAGGCGGTCAGCAGCAGGTTTGTAATAATTGAGGCAGTTGAACAAGATGATAAGTATAGGTAACCCGCTATTGACTTGAGTTGTGCCTGCTTGGGCCAAGTGAACACGAGGGGCTTAAATAGAAACTATGCTGTCTTGATAGGTCTTGAGCAACTCGCTGTACACCAGGCCAAATGGACACCTCACTGCTCCGGAGTGTGCGTGAAGGCATGAATCCTGCTTGGAGGAGAGGGCGAGTCGAGTTGCCCTTGGAGACGGCAACCAACCCTTTGACGGCCAGATGCCTATCTTTAAAAGCCGTAACTGAGGCCATAAAACGCTGCACACTGAGCATAGGCTTAACCCAATCAAGAGCCGTCCAATTGCCTTTTCTTGTTATATTATTGCGGCGAATTTTGGTCATATTCTACCTTTACATAACATCTAGCCAGGCAATTCGAAATGATTCAGTCAAATTTAGAAGACAGAATATTTGAATATTCGAACCCGCTATTAAGGCAGAGTTTCGTCCTCTAATCTCAAAGTGGGAGGCGATCTTTCTTTATTAAGTTATCGGCACGCGTAAAAATTCTGCGCATCTTGATGTCATTCAATAGTTTTACCGCATCAGTCTTACCTTTCCTTCAAACTACTAGGCTTGGTTGCCTATTCCCTACTAATCTCAGAGCAATGTCATGAGTGCATTGGAGTTTCGCTCTGATTTATCAGTAGGGATGGCTACATTGTCGCCTCAGGCTTTGCATACGCTGCTGGACTTGGTGGATCGGTTATGCGTTACCCACACGCCAATCCAGGCGGGCAGTGGGCGCGGGCAGGACACTGGGCATCTTGGTACTGCGCGGCTACAGCACCCGTGCGCCCAATCCCGATGAACGCATTCAGCTGGAAGCGGCGGCTCAACTCGCGGCCCTCGTGATCGAGCGCTACGACGCTCAGGCCGCGCTGAAACATCAGGCCCTCTGCGACGCGCTGACGGGTCTGCCCAACCGTACCCTCTTTGAACAAGAGCTGGAGCGTGTGCTGCACGACGCCCACGCCACCGGGCAAGTCATCGCGGTAGGCTTGATGGATCTAGACCGCTTTAAGCTGGTCAACGACACGCTGGGCCACAGCGTCGGGGACGCCCTGCTGCAACAGGTGGCCCTGCGGTTGCGCGGCGTGCTGGGCAGCCAGACCCACTTGGCCCGCATGGGCGGCGACGAATTCCTGTTTTGGCTGAACGCGCCCGCGCCAGCAGGTTCAGACACAGAGCTTATGCCAGAGACAGGGTTTATCTACGTGGCTGCCGAGCGCCTGATGGACGCCTTCCGGCAACCGTTTGCGTTGGCGGGCCGCGAGGTCTTCGTTCGGCCCAGCAGCGGCTTCAGCGTGTTTCCGGAGGCGGGAGCAGTGGTAGAACAGTTGGTGCAGCAGGCCGACACCGCCATGTATCAGGCCAAGCTGCGGGGCGGCGGCTACGCGCTGTACGCCCTAGAGGGCTACGAACGCATGACCGCCATGACCATGGAGAGTGCGCTTCACCTTGCCCTGGAGCGCGGCGAATTCGTGCTGCACTACCAACCGCAGTGGAAGGCGAGCAGCAGGCGGCTGTGGGGGGCAGAAGCCCTGCTGCGCTGGCAACATCCCGAACTCGGCCTCGTGTCACCCGACGCGTTTATTCCGCTGGCCGAGGTCACGGACCTGATCGTGCCCATCGAGGAATGGGTGCTGCGCCTGGCCTGCGAGCAAGCCGCCGCATGGGGTCAGGTTATGCCCGGCCTGCGTGTGGGCGTGAACCTGTCGGCCTGCCAGTTCCAGCAGTCTGACCTGATCGAAACGGTGACGTGGGCGCTACAGGCATCCGGCCTCTCCCCCGACCGCCTGGAACTGGAACTGACCGAGAGCATGCTGATGCAGGTCGTGGAGGCCCAAGACACCTTGCAGCGCCTCAAAGACCTGGGGGTGCAGGTGGCTGTGGACGACTTTGGAACCAGTTACTCCAATCTGGCTTACCTCAAGCACTACCCCATCGACGTGCTGAAAATTGACCGATCTTTTACAGCGGGTGTGGCGGGTTCGCATCCTTCGACCAAGCAGGATAAGGCGCTGGTAGAGGCTGTGATTCAGCTGGCACACGCACTGGAACTGGAAGTGACAGTGGAGGGCGTGGAGACGGGCGAACAGGTGGAATTCGTGCGCCAGCGCGGGTGCGAGTATGTGCAGGGCTACTGGACGGGCCGCCCCAAACGGCCGAGGGATTTGAGAAGCTGTTGACCACCACGCTCAGCGCCTTCTGAAGCAAGCCAGAAGTTGGGACGACAGTTCCTGGACGGACGAACCGCCCTAACACGGAATCTATACGATCGCCAGGAATTTTTAGAGCGTTCCAGACCGCTTTTCTCCACGCATCAGCAACCCGCCGGTCACCAGCATGGCCGCCCCCCACACCAAGAATCCGAGATCGTAAGCCAGTTGATCGGGGCCGGGCCGGACGTGGTGCAGCCCCAACAGTTGGTGGGACACAGTACCCTCCAGCACATTGAACAGGCCCCAGCCGAACAGCAGCGCCCCAACGAAGGCTAGGGTGGGCCTCGGCTGATGCGTCCCGCGTGTTCCCCGCCACAGCAGCACAAGACCAATCAGAGTAAAAACCCATGTGGCAGCATGAAATAGCCCATCGGCCAACGTGTTGAATTTCAGATTTTGAAGCGTCGTGGGTGGATAAACTTCACTGACCAGATGGTGCCACTGCAGAATCTGGTGCAGCACGATGCCGTCGAAAAAGCCGCCGATGCCGAGGCCCAACCAGATGCCCGCAGCACGCCAAGTTTTGTAAAACGAGGGAGCGGGGGAAGCAGAAACATGGGCCGATGACAACGGTTTGGACATACAACGTCTCCTTAGAAATGGACAGAGCACCTTGATTCTCCACACTGCGTGGCGGCCAAGTCAGGGCCGATCAACATTTCGGCATTCCCACGGCCAAAAACGTCGAACCAGTGCTGTCCTATGGTCTGGCAAACCAACACAGCCAATATTCAACTTGCCCAGTGTGACGAGCGCAACAGCCAAACAGATGGCAGGCCTTTTAAGGCCGAGTTGATGCTGCTCGGCTAGCGCGTAAGTGATTCGAAAACGTGTGCATTGACCGGAAGGAGATGGGCCTACGCTCCCTGTTTTCAATGGTTGTCTAGTCGAATTTGACTATTGCGGACTTGTGGAATTGGAGCATTGACCTATTGCGGACTTGTGGAATTAATTGTCTTTGCTATTGCGGACTTGTGGAGTTGAAGCGGTCTTCCCTATTGCGGACTTGTGGAATTGGAGCATTGACCTATTGCGGACTTGTGGAATTGGCGCTCCTGCCGTATTGCGGACTTGTGGAATTGGTATTGCGGACTTGTGGAGTTGAGCAGAAAGGGTATTGCGGACTTGTGGCGTTTCGGGCCGTTTCCTATTGCGGACTTGTGGAATTGGTATTGCGGACTTGTGGAATTGAGATTATAAACCGCGTCCCAGACGACAAAAAATCTGCTCCCTTGATGATTGATCATTCAATTTTTTAAACAATCTTTTAAATCTTTTATCAGTAAGAAGTAAAAAGATTGATCAACAACAAAACGGGTCTACATAGCTCTGGGGGAGATCAGCACCCATGCCAACGACTCAGTTTTCCAACAGGCCTGCGAGCGCACACCCCATTTAGCCGTTAGCATGAGATGTGCCACGCAAAGCCGCTTTACCAAAGCAGGCCAATCAGGAAACCGTTCTGTCCAGCTCTAGCAGCGAAGAGCGCAACCTGAATAGGCTTTCTCTGGTGCTTGCCGCATCGCGCGTTCCGGATACACTCACCTCCTGGACGCGTTCTTGGTCGTCGGCAGACCATTTGGGAATCACGGTTCATGTCAGTTGCTTGGCCAGTGCAAACGACGTTGTTCCGCACGGCATCGACAACGACATTCTCTTTGGCTTGACCAACGCGTACATCGGTGCTGGCTTGCCTTCAGACAACACGTTCCGAGTCACGGCATACCAGTTGCTGGTGTATGCGGCGCTGCCCATTGGCGGTCACAGTTACGCCGTCGTCAAGCCCAGTCTGACGCGCTTGCGGAACAGCACATTTACCATCACAGACAGCTGGTATGACCGCAAAGAGGAAACCTATCAGTCCTTGAGTACCAGCTTGGTGCAGAACTGGAAAGTGATCGAGCGGCGGCGTGCCCCGTCTAGTTTTGGGGATGAGTCGGTGAATGCCGAAGCGCTCTTTCAGGTCACGCTCGACCCTGATTTGGCCCGGAGCATCCGGCTTGGGTACATCCGGCCCGTTGATTTAAACATTCTGCGGAACTTGACCCAGCCGCTCACACGCACGTTGTACCGCAAGTTGGAAGACGAAAAAAATCCAGTAGACCGCCCAGAGCAACTGGCTTACCAGACTGCGTTGCTGCCTTGGGCCGAGCGCCTCGGCATCAATGGCCGCCCAGACACTATTCGGCGGGCGCTACAAACGCCTCATCAACAATTGATGGAGTGTGGGTTTTTGGCTGATGTGAGTTACGTTGGGCGCGGCAAAGATCAAGATATCCAGTACGTGTTTGCACAAACGATGCAGCCGCCTGCCCGTCCGGAAGCAGTAGCTGCCCTTACCAGCCGCCGCATTACCCAAGGTGCAGCTCTGAAATACGCCGCTGAATACGGTTTAGAGGCGGTGATGGAGGCTGTAAAACGTTATGACGCGCTGTTGGCCTCTGGTTATCAGGCCAAGAGTCTTAGCGGACTGTTGGTCGATATTCTGCGTAATCCACTTAAATACCAATTGATTGAGGACGTTCCAGCCTCGCCCCAATCGCTGCCCAGCCGGGTGGAAGTCGTCGCCGAGCCACCTGAGGATGAAGAACGCTCGGTTCATACTGCCGCGTTTATATTGAAAAAGGTCACGTTGCCTGAAAGCCTCAAGGATACGGTAACGGAACTGTATTTGCACGGCTTGGTCACGGCCACCGAGCTTGCCAGCTTGAAGCATGAGACCGAGCCTGCCAAAACAGTACTTTTGTGGAGCGCACGGGAGAATGGAAGCAAAGGCGAGTCCGAGCAATGAACTGGTTGGCTTCCAAGCCTCATGTAAGGGCCGTTATCAGCCGTGTAGCAATCTGTGCGGTCTCCGAGTGCAAGACAAACGTGCTTACCCTGCCACGTGGCTTACAAGAGCTCCCACTGAGGTTGTAAGAACACAAAAAGGTCAGAGGAAGCTACACACTCGACAGACCTCTCGCCTGTGAGTTTTGAGCTGAACGAATCGCTCTAGGGACTGCTTATGCATCTTGCAGGCGGTAGTCAATCTCCACTTGTCCCTTCAAAGCCCGTGTATAGGCGCAGATTTCCGCACCCCGGTCTACCAAGTGTTGAGCTTTTTCGCGGCTCAGACCCGGTAGGGTAATATCCAGCGCCACTTGCAGGTCGTGGGCGTCGCCATTGGACAGCAGTCCCACTGTTGCCGTGACCTGCATCACTCCAAATTCTTCGTACGATTCGGCGCGGGCTGCGGCTCCCATCGCGCTCTCGAAGCAGGCGGCCAGTGCCCCGGCAAACAGCTGTTCTGGAGTGCTGCCTACGCCGCCCTTCCCACCCATGCCTTGGGGAACGCTCAGGCGGACGTTCAACTGTTTGTCTTCACTGTCAACGTGTCCTGCACGTCCGCCGTGAGCCGAAGCGGTGGTTTGGTACAACAAGTCTGAAGTGGTCATAACCCACAAAGTGCCTGTATGCCGTGTGGTGAACGGTAGGAATCACTACGGTTGCGCGCCAGTCTGAAGATCAGATCAACAAAAAGGCCCGTGTTGTATCAAGGGCTGTGGTCGTCTTGTATGCAGCGGACGGCAGGGCGTCAACGTGGCCGCATTCTCGGGCAGAATTGGGCATAGTAGAAGGCAGATGTTCGAGACTCCCTCCCCCTTGTGCCGCATGTATGACCCGCAATAACCTCGGCCAGCTCTGCTCTGGCAGTATGCCATCATCCCTCTCCCAACCCCGGATGAGACGTGGCTAGAGGCCTCCAGTTTCAAGCCTTGGCGGAGCTACCCAGAAATGCCCGCAACTCTATTCTGATGGAGCCGCTGTGGGCCGTGTTCGGCACAGTCGTCATCTACTACGCGCCCCTGTACATGCGGAGTGTAGGGCTGTCCAGCACGCAAATCGGGCTGCTGGGATCAGTCACGTTGGCCCTCTCGTTCTTGTTTCAGGCGGTGGCCGCGCCGATTACCAACCGAGTAGGCCGCAAGCGCACTACGCTCATTGGCGACCTGATTTCTTGGACGATTCCCATGTTCGTGTGGGCCACCGCCAACAGTTTCGCGGCCTTCGCGGTGGCCGCCGCCCTGAGTGCCAGCGGACGAATCGTAGCGGTTTCGTGGAGTTTGCTCTTAATTGAAGACGTAGAGGAGCGACAGCGGGCGCGGGTCTTCGGCATCATCAACCTGATCGTGACGGTGTGTGGGCTGCTGACTCCCCTAGTGGGGCTGGTCATCGCGCGGCACGGCGTAACGGACACCATGCGGGGCTTTTATGCGCTGGGCGGCGTCGGCATGACCATCATGTTCTTGTGGCGTAATGCCATCACCGACGAAACTAAGAGTGGCGTAGCGGCCATGCAGCAGCATCGCGACTTGGGCCTAATGGACAGCGTGCGCCACGCCCTGACGATGGTGACGGGCATGCGCGGCCATCCGGGACTCCTCGGCATGTCGGCCTTTTACGTCCTCACCGTGTTCATAGAACAGCTCAGCCTATTTCAAATCTTGTTCCTGCAAGAAACATTGCACTTCAGCGCCCAAACCCTCTCGTTCGTGCCGTTCGTCGGGGCGTTCGTAACGCTGCTGCTGTACTGGGTGGGCCTGCCCCGGCTGTCCGGCTTGCCGATAGGCCGCACGCTGGTCGTGACGCGTGCGGTGGGAGTGATCGGCGCGGTGCTGCTCCTGCTTGTTCCGGCAGGGAATGTAGCGGTCATGTTGGCCGTGGTGGGCCTCTTGGTCGGCAGCACCTTTCTGACGCAAACCTACCGCGACGCCGCCCTGTTTGGCCGCCTACCCAAAGACGGAACCGCCGATCTGTTCTCCGCAGTTCAGACGCTCACCCTGCTGTGTTCTATTCCGGCAGCGGGCATCGCGGGGGCTATTTTTGCCGTGTCGCCACACACTTTGTTTGTTTTGATTGCTGTGCTGTGCGTGCTGCTGCTGTTGCTGGCGGTCTGGTTGGCGCGGCGAGAAGCTGGGGCGCAAACGGCAGCCAGCAGGAATTGACGCCGCTGCTCTACTGAGCTGTTCGGGTCGTTTCTGACGTGCGACGTTGACGGGCTAGCTTGCAAGTTCTAAAGAGTGAGTGTACAATCACTCACATGCCTGCCACCGTCTCCTCTCTCTCTACTGCCGAAGCTCGGCGCGAAACGGTACTGGCGAGCGCCGTTGTCGTCTTCGCCCAATCCGGCTACCTCGGCACGCCGATTACCGCTGTGGCGGCGCATGCACAGATTTCTCCGGCCTACGTCTTCAAACTCTTTCCCACCAAGGAGGTCTTGTTTGTCGCCACCTTGCAGCGCTGCTACGAACTGATTCAGATCGCCCTCGTGCGCGGGGCCGATGCCAGCGTCGACCAGACCCCCGACGGCCTCCTGCGAGCCATGGGCGGCACCTACACCAACCTGATCGCTGACCGCAACTTGCTGATGCTTCAGGTTCATGCCCAATCTGCGGCAGAAGTGCCCGAAATTCGCTCGGCGCTCCGTCAGGGCCTCCAGCAGATCACCACCTTTGTCAAAACCCGTTCGGGCGCGTCTGACGAGTCGGTGCAACGGTTCATTGCTTACGGTCAACTGTGTCATCTGGTCGTCACTGCCGGATTGGAACGAGACACGCCACATTGGGCACTCCTGCTGACGGTGGGCCTGCGACACCCGTGAAGACCAATCAGC
This sequence comes from Deinococcus sp. QL22, assembly GCF_023370075.1. Classification (NCBI taxonomy): domain Bacteria; kingdom Thermotogati; phylum Deinococcota; class Deinococci; order Deinococcales; family Deinococcaceae; genus Deinococcus; species Deinococcus sp. QL22. The sequence continues at coordinate 20,767 of NZ_CP097154.1, read as the reverse complement.
TTCTCAACAGTTCTTTGTTTCTCATTTGGTGAGTGACCAATCACACTCTACCATCACCTGTCTTCAAGGAGGTTCCCATGACCACGACCCTGACCACCGAAATCATCATGCCCGGCCTCGTTCAGCCCTCCGGCCTCCAGCTTCGTCAGCGCACTTTGCCCGCCCCCACCGCCGGGCAAGCCCTCGTTCAAATTGATGCCAGCGGTGTTTCTTTTGCCGAGCAATCTATGCGCCGGGGACGCTATCCCGGCCAGCCCAGGTTTCCGTTTGTTCCCGGCTACGACTTTGTGGGCACCGTGCTTGCTGTGGGGAATGGAGTTGCCCCAGACCTGATCGGCAGGCGAGTTGCCGCCGTGACCAAAACGGGCGGTTGGGCCAGCCATACCGTCGTTCTGGCTGCCGACCTGGTGCCCGTACCTTCCGTCCTTGATCCAGCCTTGGTGGAGACCGTTCTGGTCAACGGTGTGACCGCCTGGCAGATGCTTTACCGCAGCGCAGCTGTCAAACCCGGCCAAACGATCTTGGTTCACGGAGCCAATGGCGGCGTCGGCACCGTCCTGTGCCAGCTGGCCCTGCACGCGGGGATTCGGGTCATCGGCACCGCTGCTCCCCGGCATCACGCGGCGCTGAGTGCCGCAGGAATAGAGCCTGTCGATTACGGCGTTCCAGATGTGGCGGCGCGTGTTCGGGCGCTGGCTCCGGGGGGCGTGCAGGCCGCCTTCGACCATCTGGGGCTAGAGAGTGCCCGCACCTCGTTTGGCCTGCTGGCACGGGGCGGGCGTCTGATTTGCTACGGCACGGCCACTGGGCTGAAGGACAATACTTCGGTCATCCGTATTTTCCTGGCCATGCTCTCGCAGATCACACTCTGGAACGCGCTGCCCAACTCGCACCGGGCATCGTTCTATAATTTTTGGGGAGGCCATTCCATCGGCCTGACTGCCTTTCGCCGCCGCTTCCGTACCGACCTGACTGCGGTGCTGGGGTTGCTGGAACAGGGGGCCATCCGTCCACACATTGCCGCCAAGTTTTCTCTGAAAAACGCCGCTGCGGCGCTAGAACTCGCCGAATCCCGCACCGTTCAGGGCAAAGTCATCATCGTGCCCTGAGCTCGTCTGTCGTTACTGCTCTGCGGGGCAAAAAGAATTCGGTCAGTGCAGAGCTTGATGCCCTGAGACTGACCGACTCCGTGTGAGTGGCGCGATTGCGACTGAATTTCTGCACGCTTGGGTTGGAGCGGGGCGGCCAGCACCTGCAGGGGCCAGAGCCTCAGTTGATAGCAATATCCTTGGCCAACGCCTTCAGCTGATAGCGGGCCATTGCCAGATTGGCCTTGTCTTTGGCCAGCACAAGGTACAAAAATAGCGTTTGGTTGGGCACGATATAGATGATGTGGTACTGGGTTTGCAGGGTAATCAACATGTCCTCAATCTCGCCCTGAATGCCCAGCATTCCATGGTTTTCATCTTGGCCCGCACCACGTCCGAGTTGCCTGCGGCGGCCAGTTCCAGGTTCACGCCCGAACCGACGGTGCCCAGCGCCATCCCGCTGCCGTAATCGACGAGTGCGGCGCCCATGATGCCGTCAATGCTTTGCAGGGCCGAACTCAGGGTTTCTTTGACGTTTGCCATGATGGTCTCTTCGCCCAGGGTGCAGGGCGGGTTGAACACTAGAGGGTGAGGGACGGGTGGCAACCACAGCACCGGAAAGTTCCGGCGTGACCGGCTCAGCGGGCGGTCATTCGGCCACCGGAGCGGGCTGGGGCTTGTGGGGCCGTCGAATGTTTGGGTCTGCGAAACCCCACGTCCTCCTCAGGGTCGTCGATCAACAGATTTGCCGGACTCAGCTGTGCGGCGGCGTAAAACGCTTCGTCCTGGGGCTGCATGGCTTCCATCAGCAGGGCGGTCAGTGGGCGGCCAATCTGGTCACGCTGGTTGTGGTACGAGCGCTCAAGCTCTACGGTGGGCTGTTCCCAGGCCAAAATGTGCAGTGCCGCCGCTTCCCCCACTTCTCCAGAGCCGTGCGTGTAAGCGTTTACGAGACGGCCTTGATGCAGATGCAGCCGCCCCCACCGCTCGCCCGACGTGACCCGCACCGATATACTTTTTTGGTCCCATTCCATCATCTGAAGGAAACTGGGCAGCGACACCCCCTGCACCGATCCCCGGCTGTGCTGCGCCAACTCGCTGCTGATGGTCTGCACGATGGTGGCCGGATCATCCAAGTTAACACCAGGCATGATGCCGAACCATTCAAAGAGCTCGTCTAGCCGTCTCAGAGGGCGTTGACTGAGTAACAACAAAAAAGGTAGAGGGCCAGTTCAATTTGACGTGTGTCAGAAGGGCCAGCAGATCGGCACAGAGTTCGTCGCCGACTTGGTGGCACACGATCACCGCCAATTGAGGGGCTTCCGGCGCAGGCACAGACACCACATCCGGAGTCGAAACAAAACTTTGGATTTCTCACAGGGCAAAACTGGGAACAGAGGCATGTAGGAGCGGCACAATCTGCTGGTCTATATCTCCTATTAAAAAGAGGGCTGGGACTACCGAGGGATAAGACAAGCGAATAAGCTCCTCTCCCGTATGCATCACCTACGGGACATTAAACTTTGGCACATCAACATAAAATCAGTCGACATCAAAATATTAACTACTCGAGTGTTACAAATTTATCTCCAATCTTTACTTTATGTTTGCCCTACTATAAAGCTATAGCCACAGCATCTGGATAGGAGCGAGCAGATGGATTGTCGAGCTTGAATACAGGCGAATTGGCCGTTTTCTAAAGTCGAGATTGACTTTCGATCAGTGTATGGGTTATTTCAGCGGCTTAGATGGAGTTTGTAGTAGTTCATACTCTTTGGGCAACACAAAAGAGGGCGGCGTTTGCTGAGGCGGCATTGAAAGACTGCCCGCAGTGCTGCCCGCCGCTGTGTTCCACCATGACCTATGCCCACCCAGTGTCCCCATCTTCCGGCCCACGCCTTTCGCCGCGTGGACGAAACCGGCGACGAGGCGTTTTATGCCCAGCCCCGCTTCGTGACCCACATCGATGACGGCGCGATTGCCGCCGTGACGGATTTGTACCGTCAGTATTTCCCGGCACAGGGAGCCGTTCTTGACCTGATGAGTTCCTGGGTCAGCCACTTGCCGCCGGAAGTGGAGTATGGCTGGATCGAGGGACTGGGGATGAACCGGCAGGAATTGGCCGCCAACCCGCGCCTGACAGGATTTACGGTGCAAAACCTGAACGAGAATCACCAGTTACCTTACGAATCCGCGACCTTCGACGGCTGCGGCATCTGCGTTTCCATCGATTACCTGACGCAGCCTATAAAAGTGCTGCGCGAGGTCGCCCGCGTGCTGAAGCCGGGCGCACCCATTGTCATTACCTTTTCTAACCGCTGTTTTCCCACCAAAGCGGTGCAGATCTGGCACAGCCTAGACGACGCGGGCCACCTTGCATTGGTCGCCGATTTTTTGCGGCAAGCGGGCGGGTTCGCGGGCGTTCAAATGCTAGATTGCAGCCCAACGCAGAGGCGGCGCGGCGATCCCCTTTTTGCTGTGGTGGCCTCGGCTACGGGTGAGGTAGAAGGGGCTGGGTCTGAGCCGCTGTAGCCAACAAAACTCCCCCTCAAAGCCCCAATGTCCGGAGCTTGAAGGAGGAGTTGGCAGGGAAAGTCAGAAGACCGAGTTGGAGCGAAAACGGTTGCCGCTTATGGTGCGCTAGGTGCAGGAGTGGCCGGGGCGGGTGCAGGCGCAGGCGCGGCAGTGCTGGTCAGCAGGGTTTGGGCTTCTTGCAAATGCTGGGTCACCACAGGCTCCTGGTCCTTGGCAAGAACCGTCACACCCGCGTCTTTGCCCGATGTCTGCTGGTTTTTCAAGAGACTCAGGGCCAGTTGGTGTCCTAGCACTTGCTCCTGAAGGTAAGCCTGATCTACTGGGGCGGTGGCGGGCAACTCGTTAAGGGCCGTCACTTTCAGTTGCAGATCGGGCGGCAGCATGGTGGGCAGGGGCACGCCGCGTGGGGCCGCCACCGTCGCCACCTGGGCCTGCGCCGCCGTGTGATGGTCAATCATCTTCTGGGCATAAGCTTTGACGGCTGCCGAGTTGGATTTGGTCAAGATGGCCTGCGAAGACTGAATCTCAAAGAGGTTGCTGCCCGTGATGGCCTGCAGAAAGAGGCCGTCGACGGTGCTGGCGTTGGTCGGGCTGCCCATAGACATCATGGCAGGCGAGCAGGAGGCCAGCAAAGCAGGCAGGAGCAGCGGCGTCAGACGTTTGAAGCTAGAGTTTCCAAACATACAGCCTCCAGGGAGCCGCCTCACCGTCAGGTCAGCGGTCTAGGGTGATCCGGGAGCCGTATTGTGCCCACTCGAACCATCAAAAAGATGGCAGAGCGTTTAAGGCCGAGTTCAGGTCAGGACGCCGCGTACAGGGCTGTTGAGTTCAGGATTGCTGGGGGCAGGGTTGCTGATAACAGGCCAACCCTTCTTTCCATCAGGCTCAGTTCATGAGGCGTGCGTAAGCTGCGCTCCATGCGCCGCCTGACCCCGCTTGCTACTCTCGTCTTGGCCCCGCTCCTCGGTAGCTGTGCGTGGGGCGCGTACTTGCCGCCCAGCACCGCGCTGGAAAGGCAGATCAACGGCCAGTACGAGGGCATTGGCGTTGGCCCCACCGGGCGCGTTCCGTACCGCTTCAATGTGGCTCTCGTGGAGCGCGATGGACGGGCGAGCGGCACGTTGGTCAACTTGGAGAGCCGCAAAACCTATGCGGGCAGCGGTACCTTCAAACGCCTTCAGGACGGCACAGAACTCACCCTGAACCTGTACGAGAATGGCCGCCACCGCGCCAACGTGTACCTCGTGCGGCGCGATCAGAATGGGCAGGTTAGCCTGGACGGGCACCTGCGAACGGTGTTGTTGGGCCGCGAAACCTTCGGCTATACGCTGAGCCTGAAGCCTATGCAGGGCGTGGCCCAACCCTGATCGCTGTGAGTATAAAGCGGCCATTGAGCGGGATGTCGTAAGCCCGCATCAGGTGAGCAGGGCCACAGAGTTCACATCGTCGGTTCAGGCTGCCTGACCCGCCTAAGCTCGATTTAAATTTTAATACAGTCTTTCAAAGATTCGAGCGCCTACACTGACGCCACTTCGATGCCAGCCTCAGCCAAAGCGTTTTTGCCTCCCTCACTGATCACTTTGAGTGACGCGCTGCCCACGTCACTGATCCTGCTGAGCCGCGCCGGGCTGATTCTTCATGCCAACCCGCCTGCTGCCTGCGTTTTGCAGCACTCTGCCGGGGCATTGGCGGGACGGTTTTTGTGGGACGTGGTGGCTGGCCTCGGCAGCAGGCAGACACTAGAGCCGGGGCCGCTGACCTGGCTGCACCCGGTTACGGGGGAGCGCACCGAAGCGGACGTGGTGGCTCTAGAGGACGCCTTGGCGCTGACCTGGGCCGCCAGTTGGATAGAGGCTGATACGGGGGGGAGTGACAAGCGTGCAGCCAACTCACACACGGCCTCACCCACACAAACGGCGTCCTCCCCACATACAGCCGCACTAAGGCAGCAAGCCCTGGCCGAAGTCGCTTCCGATCTGGTGGCCGTCATCGATTCTGCCGATGTAGTGCGCGTGGTGATGCAGGCGGGGCGGCAGGCGGTGGGGGCTTATGGAGCAGTGGTTTATCTGTTGAATGCACACCGGCATACCATTCTTTTGCTGGGTGCCGATGGCTACGGCGAACTGTTGCCGGACTGGATGTGCTTTGATCTTCAGCGCAGGTTGCCCCTCACAGATAGTGCCCGCACGGGTCAGCCTTTGTTCTTAGATCAGCAGACTTATCAGAGCCTGTACCCGGATTTGCCGCGCCAAAGCATAACGCGCAGTACGGCGGTGTTGCCGTTGGCGGCGGGGCAGCGCATTTTGGGCGTGCTGGGGCTGAGCTTTGATCACGACCACGCGTTCCCAGAGGATGAGCGGGCCTTCTTGACTACCCTGACCAACCAGTGTGCCATTGCGCTAGAACGTGCTCAGGCCGTCGAAGCGGTGCGGCGGGCGGCCCAGCGCAGCGAACTCCTCTCTCAAATCAGTGAGCAGTTGATGGGTACCTACACTCCCCAGATGGTGCTGGAGCAGTTGCCCTCGCTGGTCGTTCCTGCGCTGGCCGATTGGTGCAGTGTGGCGCTAGACGACGGCCAGGGTCATTTGGTGCTGCATGCGGTGGCCCACCGTGACGCAGAGGTGGTGGCGCGGCTCCGGAATCTGCGTCAGCAAGCGCCGCTGGTCATAGAAGATGCAGAGTTGGTCGCGCAAGTGTTCCGCACGGGCGAGGCCCTGCTGATGCCCGTCGTGCAGGATGTTTCCGCGCTGATTCCTGAACAGGCCACTGACGCCGCTGGTGCCGAACTGGCCCAAGTGGCAACTATCCGCTCGATGATGCTGGTGCCTTTGAATGTCCGGGGCCGAACAGCAGGAATGTTGAGCTTGATGTCGGGCACGCCGGGGTATTTCGGCCCAGAAGACCTGAAATTCGCGCAGGAATTTGCGCGGCGGGCGGCGCTGGCCCTCGACAATGCGGGGCTGCTCAAGTCCTCTCAGGCCAGTGAAGCCCGTTACCGCGCCCTGACCGAAGCCACCGACCAGTACGTGTGGACGAATTCTGCCGAAGGCGAAATGCTCGGGGAGCAGCCCGGCTGGGCAGCCCTGACTGGTCAAACGCCGGAGGAATACCGGGGCTACGGTTGGTCGGCCCGCCTGCACGAAGGAGACCGCGAACATGCGGTTGCGGCGTGGCACGAAGCGCTTCGCCTCCGCAGCAAATATGAAGTGGAGCAGCGGGTACAGGTCAAGGACGGCAGCTACCGTCACTTTTTGGTGCGGGCTGTTCCGCTACTGGGCGACCAGGGCGAAATCAGGGAATGGGTGGGGCTGCACAGCGACGTGACCGAACTGAGGCAGGCCGAGACGCAGTTGCGGGCGTGGAACGAAGATCTGGAGCGGCGGGTGGCGCAGAGCACGGAAAAATTGCGGGCCGCCAACGCTGAACTCGACGCCTTCAACCACAGCGTTTCGCACGATCTGCGTGCCCCAGTCAGGCATGTATTGGGGTTTGCCGGGCTGCTGCGGCGCGGGGCAGAGGAAAAGCTGGGAGCGCGTGAGCAGCGCCTTCTGGCACAGGTCGAAACCTCGGCGCAGCACATGAATACCCTGATCGACGAACTGCTGGCCTTTGCCCGCCTTTCGCGTGAACCGCTGCGGACAACCGCCGTGAACCTGAGCGTCCTGATAGGCGAAATACAGACCGTACTGGAACCTGAAGTGGGAACGCGCCAGATCGAGTGGCAGATCGGGGCATTGCCAGTGGTGTCGGGCGATCCGCAACTGCTCAAGTTTGCGCTGATCAATCTGCTGTCTAACGCCATCAAGTACACGTCGACCCGGCCTATCGCGCATATCGAGATCGGCGGCGAACAGCGGGGAGAAGAGATGGTGATTTGGGTGCGGGACGATGGCGTGGGCTTCGATCCAAAGTATGCAGCTAAGCTTTTTGGGGTGTTTCAGCGGCTTCATAGCCAGCAGGAATTTGAGGGCATCGGCATCGGCCTCGCCAATGTGGGGCGAATCGTGACGCGGCACGGCGGGCGGGTGTGGGCGGAGGGTGCCGTAGGTGTAGGCGCGACCTTTTTCGTCGGGTTGCCGCTGCATTCGTAAGACCGAGAGCCTACATCATCTAGAGGTTACCCAAAGTTCCTGACTAGCCCACCTGCTGCACGGCTCCAAATCAACGTGATTTAGACGACCTAGAGGTCATAGACCAAGAGGTCTGTGCGCTTTATCATGGATTCACTGTGGCTCATGTGCCGGAACGTGCCCGCCCTACCCTCGACGCTGACAGGAAACAGCGGTGGGGATACGGATGGCCTTCATGACGGCAGATGAGTGGATTGAAGTCATCATCCGTGCTTGTTTGGCCTGTGACGCTCTTTTGGGCCTGCTGTTGGCGGCCTTTGCTCCACGCCTCAGGCCCGGTGCGCCAGATCAAGTGACCCGGATGGTACGCCTGACGGCGTTGGTCGCGGCGCTCTGGGCGGCTTGCTTGGCGCTGGCTTGGCCGCCCTCGCTGCCTATTTTTCACCTGGCTGCCAGCGTGACTGGGGTGGTCGCCATCGGATTGGTATTTGCGCTCATTCGGCTGTTACTGCGCCTCCCACCTGTGCTGACCGCAGAGGAATCGGTGAGGGATTTGCTGACAGGGGTGCTGAGTCGGTCTGGACTTCTTCAGGCTTATCGGCAACTGCCCGCAGGAACGCCCGTGTCGGTGGCGCTGATCGACGTGAACGGCCTAAAGCTCATGAACGACGTACAGGGCCACAACACAGGCGACCTGTTTTTGCACGGCATCGCGCAGGCCCTCACTGCCGCTTCGCCTGCGGGGAGTCTGATCGGACGCTGGGGCGGCGACGAGTTCGTAACGCTTACTCCCTCTACGTCGCCTGAAATCGTGATGGACACGTTGAAATTGGCGCTGCGGGCAACGCCGGGAGCGCGGCCCGGTCTTCCGGCGTTTGCCTTTGGGGTGGCCGGAACCCACACGCCCGAACCCTTAGAAAGGCCTATCGCGGTGGCCGACGAGCGCATGTACACCTTCAAGCAGCGCCAGCGCGAGATTCAGGTATTGCACGGGGGCGGCAAAGGGCCAGACTCTTTGGAAGAATACGCCCGCCAGCTTGACCTGCTGACCACACCGGAAGAGTTGCTGCCGCTGGGCCTGTCTTTGTCGCTGCGGTTGGTGGGTTTTGAGGCCGCCGCCTATTACGGACGGGTAAACGGCAGCTTCCGGCTTCTCAATTTTTCTGGGGATGAACGCCTGCGCGACCTCCACGGGCAGTGGTCGGCCCACTTGGACACTGGACAAGGCCCGGTAGGCGAGGCGGTCATCACGCGGCGCACGACATGGAGCGCCGATTATCAGAACGATACGCGGGGTTTGCCGGAATGCAAGGTGGCGGGGTTAAGAAGTGTGCTGGCCACGCCTGTTTACGATGCCAGCCGTCTGACCGGGATTTTGTGTCTCACCAGTTTCGAGGCTTGGCACGCGGTCACGCCGCAGCGCCGTTATTTGCTGGAAAGATTGGCCCAACACATCGGCTACGCGCTAGAGGGCATGCAAATGCATGAGGAGGAAAAGCAGCAGCTAGAGGAGGGAAACCAAACTTGAACGCTTGGTGTGCAACCGGTTCCATTTTGACCTTTGGCGATTCTGGTATTCAGGGATAAAGCGCCTGATAAGCCTGCCTTATGGTTCGGTGAATCGGCGGCGCGTAGGGTAAGGACAATATTTTCGAGCATGCACAGCACGGATAAAGCACTGGAGTAGGCAAGCCCTGTACCAACGAAGCCCTGTACCGGAAAAGAACTGAATCTAAGGAGATGCGATGACCGCTCAAACCTTTGCACAACACGATTTCCTTGACCAGGACTCTGAAATCAACGACCAGATTGAAGATGCCCTGAGCCAACACGACTCGCTGGAGGCTGTGGCTGACGTGCTTCAGCGCCAGCTCCAGGCCGCCGAACGACACCTGTCGCCCGCTCTGATTGCCACGTTGCACGGTCAACCGTTGGGCCATCCCCTTCACCCAATTCTGGTGCATCTGCCGCTGGGGGGCTGGCTGGTCGCCGGAATACTAGATTTTTATCCGGGCCAAAAAAGTGCCGAAACAGAACACGCTGCCGACCTTGCCCTGTTGCTGGGAACGGTGGGTGCGGTGGGGGCCATTGCCGCAGGCTGGACGGATTGGGCCAATACTCGCGGCGAGGCCCGGCGCACCGGACTGATTCACGGTGCACTGAACGAAAGTGCCTTTTTCCTGAACGGTGCGTCGTTGTTGGCCCGCCGCAAAGGGCGCAGAGGCCTGGGTAAAGTGTTGTCTGGTACAGCGTTGGTGCTGGCACTTGGTGGCGGGTTCCTGGGCGGGCAATTGGTGTACCGACATGGCCTCGGCGTCGGCAAAACGCTGGCAACGCCACAAGGTTAGGAGCGGGTGGCTTTGGGGGGAATATTTTCTTCGCAAGAGATGGATTTTTAAATCTGTCGTACCAGACGCAGTTTATTTACCGCGCCACAGTTGCTCGTCACGTGACGAGCAACTGTGTTCTTTGTTCGGTTTTTTCTGAACGCGGCGGCGGTGATCGTCTCCAGGCAATTTCTCTACACACTGCCGCGAGCCGCGCTAGAATGGACAGAACGCATAATCCAGAGATAGAGCCCAGGCTCCCGCCTTTGCCTTTCTCTTCCCCGGAGGTTTTCCCATGACTCAGGACACTTTGCCCACCGCTAATGGCCGCTACTGGCCGGCCCACAAACCACGCAGTCTGACTCTGCCCCAGACCGGGTTGATGCATAACCTGAGCGTCACTGCGGCACGCTATCCCAGCAAGACAGCCATGCGGTTTTATGGCCGTGAGACGACTTACCGCGAGCTGTACGAGTCGGCCCAGCGCCTTGCTGGACACCTTGCTGCACAGGGCGTAGGTAAAGGTGACCGGGTAGCTATCTGGATGCAAAACAGCCCGGCGTGGGCCATTGCCGCACACGCTGTGTGGCAGTTGGGAGCCGTTGTCGTGCCGCTCGCGCCCATGCTTCAGGCGCGGGAATTCGGCTTCTTCTTGCAAGACGCTGGAATCCGGGTCGGTGTGGTGGGCGCGGAACTGTACGAGAAGGCCAAGCAGGGCGGATTGGTTCACGCTGTGTGCGCCAACATCATGCAGGGCACGCAGGCAGACCGGGCGGGGGTGCCTCTGCCCGACGGCTTGGACGTGAATCCTGAATTGCAGGCAGACGACGTGACCCTGGAAACAGCGTTGCAAGCTGCCCCCGCCCCCGCTGCCGAAGTTGGCCCCGACGACCTGAGCGTGATGCCCTACACCAGCGGAACCACTGGCCTTCCCAAAGGCTGTATGCACACGCACGGCAGTGTGCAGGCCAACATTTTCGGCGCGGGAGTCTGGATTGACGGCAATGTGCAAGACGTGTTTTTGGCGTCGCTTCCATTTTTCCATGTCACTGGATTTATCAACAGTCTGCTGGCCCCGCTGTGTAGCGGCGCAACAGTGGTGGCGATGGCGCGTTGGGATCGGGACGCCGCCCGCACCCTCATCCGTGAGAACGGGGTTACTCTCTGGACGAACACTGCCACGATGGTCATCGACATGATGGCTTCGCCCAACTTCAATCCTGCCGATCTGAACAGCATTCGCAACATGACGGGCGGCGGTGCGAGCCTGCCCGCCGCGATTGGTCAGCGCCTTCTCGACCTGACAGGAATCAACTTTCTGGAAGGCTATGGCCTCTCTGAAACGATGGCCCAGAGCCACAGCAACCCCAAAACCAGACCCAAATTGCAGTGCCTCGGCGTGCCCCTGTTTGGCGTGGATGCCCGCGTCATCGACCTGGACACAGGTGCCGAGCTTCCGGTGGGCAGCGTGGGCGAGATCGTGATGCGCGGCGCACAGGTGATGCAGGGCTACTGGAACCGCCCGGACGCCACCGCCGAAGCCTTTCTGGAACTGGATGGCGTGCGGTTTTTCCGCAGCGGCGACCTCGGCTATATGGACGATGAAGGCTACTTCTTCTTCACCGACCGGCTGAAGCGCATGGTAAACGTGTCAGGCATGAAGGTGTGGCCCGCCGAGGTGGAGAACGCCCTGCACGCCCATCCCGCCGTGCAGGAGGCCTGCGTGATCTCGGTGCCTGACGAGCGGACTGGTGAACGTGCCCGCGCCCTGATCGTGCTGAAACCCGGCCAGACGGTCACAGGGCCAGAGATTGAGGCGTGGGGCCGGACTCAGATGGCGACTTATAAAGTGCCCCGTGACTACCAGTTTGTAGACAGTCTCCCGCGTGGCCCCACCGGAAAAGTGTCGTGGCGACCCCTGCAAGAAGCGGCGCGGGCGGCCATGCAAGCGCCGCAGAGTTGAGGTTGAACTGAACCAAACACACAAGCAGACCGCTCCTCTCAGGAGACGGTCTGCTTGTGTATCCAACAGCTTTGAAGCCCCGACTCAATCTGCTGCGCTCTCCCCCAGGCTGGCCTCGGCCACCGCAAACACTTCTATGGTCGTGCCGTTCACGGCTGCGTTTCCGGTTAAAGCGTCTATACGTTGGCGGTCTGTGAGGTCGTTCAGGCTGGCTCCGGCATGGGCGGCGGCGACCCCCTGCCGAATGCCGGGGCGACTGTGCCCAAAGCCGTGTGGCAAGCACGCCACGCCGGGCATCAGGTCATCGGTGAGTTCCAGTGGTACGGTCACGCTGCCCACCCGCGAGCGCACTTCGACCTGTTGGCCGTCCACCAATCCGCGTTTGGCGGCATCGGCCCGGCTCAGCAACAACGTGCAGCGGTTGGGGCCGCGCATCAGCCGGGGGGTGTTGTGCATCCAGGAGTTGTTGGAGCGCAGTTGCCGCCGCCCAATCAGCACCAGTTCGGGTACGGGCGCGTCCAGCACGGCTTCCAACCTCGGCACATCGGCCAGCATAGGAGCAGGGGCCAGATTCACGCGGCCAGTAGCCGTCAGCAGGCGTTCGGGGAAGCAGGGCTGCAACGGGCCGTAATCTACGCCGTGTGGCTCGGCTTTCAGCGCTTCCAAACTGGTCTTGTAGGGGCCGTGCCGCAAGCCCAAATCTAGCCGCGCTTCGGGCGGGCTGCCAGCCTTTCCGGTCAGGCGCTCGGTCAGGCCGCCAAAAATCTGGTAATCAAAGCGTTGGTCGGAGCCAATCGGGAACACGGGTTCGGAATAGCGGGCTGTATTTTGCACCGCCAGATGATGAAAAATAACGTCGTAATGAGCGACTTCCACCCCAAAGGCAGGCGGCAAGATCACGTGAGCGTGCCGGGTCGTTTCATTCAGGTACAGGTCAATACTGACCATAAAGTCCAGCCCACTCAGGGCCGCGTCCAGCGCTGCGCCGTCGGGGGTAGACAGCACCGGATTGCCCGCCACCGTCACCAACGCCCGCACCTGACCCTCGCCGGGCGTCGTCATTTCCTCGGCCATCACCACGTTCGGCAGTTCATGGTCAAATTCTGGCAAGCCGCGCACCCGCGAGCCGTAACGCCCGTGATGGGTTTCGCCGCGCCGCGCCCGCATCAACAGGTCGAAAGCAGGCTTGGTGAACATCATGCCGCCCTCGGAGTCCAGATGGCCCGTCACCGCGTTCAGCACGTTTACGAGCCACTGACACAGCCCGCCAAATTCCTGAATGCTGAGGCCGATACGCCCGTAGACTGCGCCGCGCTGAGCAGAGGCCAGTGCGCGGGCCAGCGTGCGCGTCGTGGCGGCGGCAATGCCTGTGCGCCGCGCTACCCGTTCGGGCGAGAAGGGCTGGGCCGCCGTCCTCAGTGCTTCCAGTCCATCGCTGAATTCGGCCAGGTGGCCTAAGCGTTCCAACCGTTCTTCCAGAATCACATGCAGCAGTGCGAACAGGAAAAAGGCGTCGCTGCCGGGTCGAATCGGGTGATATTCGGTGGTGTGGGCAGCAGTTTCAGTGCGGCGTGGGTCAATCAGAATCACTTGTCCGCCGCGTTCCCGAATCCCCTTCAGGCGCTCCCGAATGCCCGGCGCGGTCATGATGCTGCCGTTGCTGGCCGCTGGATTGGCCCCCAGCATCAGGAAAAAATCGGTGCGGTCTACATCGGGAACAGGCATCAGCAGCGGATGCCCGAACATTTCGGCGGCGGCAAAATGGTGAGGCAATTGATCGATGCTGGTGGCCGTAAACCGGTTGCGGGTGTCCAGCGCCTTCAGGAATGCGCCCGCAGACAGGAGCGTGCCGCTGTTATGCACACTCGGGTTGCCCTGAAAAGCTGCCACTGCGTCGGCCCCGTACTGTTTGCGCACCGCCTTCAAGCGCTCCGCTACATAGTCCAGCGCCTCATCCCAATCCATCTCCGTCCAGGTGTCGCCGTCACGGCGGAGGGGACGTTTCAGGCGGTCTGGGTCGGCGTGCAGGTCGGGCAGGGCCACCCCTTTCGGGCAGATATGGCCTTTGCTCAGCGGGTCAAGGGGATCGCCGCGCACATCGGTCACGTGGCCCCCCTGCACCGTCAGGGTCAGGCCGCAAATGGCTTCACACAGGTTGCAGGCGCGGTGGTAAGTGCCGTCGGCAGGCAGTGTGGCGGCAAGCAGGGGAGCGGGTGCGGTCATGGGCGAACCTCCGGGGCCGTGCAAGGGGTGAAGCAAGTGGAATCTCAGTTGCTCGTCACGTGACGAGCAGAATGTCTGAAGCAGAAAATGATTGTGTTGAACGCAGTTTGGCCTCTCCAGCTCTCCCCCGCTAGCGCCAACTCTGCAATTCTGAGGGCAGGTGAGCCGTCTCGTTGAAGCTGTCCAAGCTGGCCCGCCCACTGCCGTAAGTGAGCCGGGTCAGGCTGGCATTGCGTACCCGCCAATTCAGGGCGAGAGCAGAAGCATCGGGGGCTTGCAAGATGGCGGCCACCGTGACGCCAATCACGCCGCCGCTGGTAAAGAGCAGCACGGTGCGTCCGGATTGCCCGCCCAACAAGGCTCGCAAGAAGGCCCGCACCCGACCCCGAAAGTCCGCCCACGTTTCTACCTCTGCATGGGTCGCTTCGCCGCGCAAATAGGCGTCGGTCAGCGGCTCCAGCATCCGCTGAAAATGGCGGTTGCGTTCCGGGGAATCGCGGTGAGTCTGGAAAGCGTCCAGCAACGCCGCAAACTCTGAATTCTGTGCGGCCAGCACGGGGGCGAGATGGTGCATCATGCCGTCGCCGTCGTATTCCGCCAGTCGTGAATCGGTGGTGATGGCGGGCCAGTCTCCCCCACCCGCCGCGTGTGCCAGCCTCGCGCTTTCGCGTTGGCGAACCAGCGGGCCGCAAATGACATCGGTGGGCTGCAGTCCAGACGCCGCCAAATGCACACCCACCGCCCGCGCCTGCGCTTCACCCAGCGGGGAAAGGCGGTCTGTGTCGGCTTCAAACGGGGTGGCCTGCCCGTGCCGCACGAGAATCAGTTCACTCATCTGGAATAACTTCTGGCACGAATTCCGCGCCCGCCGCCGCGCCCGCCGTCGCGTTGATTCGGCGCCATGCCTCGCCCATCAGCCACGCGGCCTGCTGGCCCAGAGGGGCAAAGCGGGGATCCCCAGTTTGCCCGGCACGGTAGCGGGCGTAAATCTGCTGCACGATCACGGCCAGCTTGAAATGGCCCAACACCTCGTACCACAGCACGCCCGACACGTCGCGCCCGGACTGTGCAGCGTAGCGCTCTAGGAAGCCCTCACGGGTCAAAAAGCCCTCGGCGCTGGCAGCTGCTCCCACTCGGCTCTGCTTGCCGCCCGGTTGCTCCGGCATTGCCCAGTACGTCAGTGTCAGCCCTAAATCGGCCAGTGGGTCGCCCACGGTGGTCATTTCCCAGTCCAGCAGCGCCGTCACGTGTGCCGGGTCAGCAGGGTCAACCATCAGATTGTCCAGCTTGAAATCGTTGTGAACGAGGGTATGGGCGCTCTCGGCAGGGGTGTGGGCGGTGAGCCAGCCGATCACGAGTTCGTCCCGCAATTCGCTCACGGGCGGCAAATCTTCGGTTCTGGCCCTGCGCCAGCGTCCGGCCCAGCCTTCCACCTGCCGCCCATTGAATCCGGCGGCCCGCCCTATGTCGCCCAGGCCGGCCGCCTCGATGTCCACCGCGTGCAAGGCAGCCAAAGTATTGGCCAGCGCAAAGGAAAGCTTTTGCGGGGCATCGGGAATTTGAGCCAGTTCGGGTGGCACGCGGTCACGCACGATCAGCCCGTTTCGGCGTTCCATCAGGTAGAAGGGCGAGCCTAACACCGCCGGGTCTTCTACCAATAAGGCGGGCTTAGGCGCTTGCGGAAACACCGGGTGCACCCGCTCCAGCAGTCTGAATTCGCGGGCCATGTCGTGCGCCCCCTTGGGCACAGGCCCCAGCGGAGCGCGGCGCAGGACATATTCTTTTTGAACGCTGCCCTGTTCTCCTAAGCGAACCAAGTAGGTCAAATTAGAAAATCCGCCCGGAAATTGTTCGACGGTTAGGGCGTCAACGTCGCCTGCTACCCGCCCGCGCAAGGCCTCACGCAGGGCGTCCAGCGGTAGTTCTTCCCCTGCTCTCACCGGAGCCGTGTCACTCACGCGCTGCCTTCCGTTCGCGGAGCCTCCGCCGTCTGTGCGGCTTCAGCTTTGGCCGCCTCTCCCCCACCAATGGCCTCATGTCCCGCCAGCAAGCCCATCGCTTTTTCGCGCAGGCGCACCATTTTGCCCATCCATTTTTCGTTGTCGCTGGCCCGCAGTTGCGCGGCGGGCAGCGTGGCTTCGTGCGTGGTAATCAAGAAACGGTTTTCGCGCAGGGCAGCCAAGGTTTTTTCTACCAACTCATCCGTGGTAATCGCCGTTTGCTGCAAAATCGGCGCGTTCTCGATCATGGGCGTCCACACGCCTTCCGGACACAGGGCCGAGACGAAAATGCCCCGGTTGCGATAGGTAATCCCCAGCCACTCGGCAAAAGCCAGCGCCGCGTGCTTGGTCACGGCGTAGGGTGCGGAATGCAGTTCGGTCAGCAGGCCCGCCGCCGACGCCGTATTCAGGAAGTAGCCTTCGCCCCGTTCCAGATAGTGCGGCAACAGTTTGCGGGCGGCCCAGACGTGGCTCATCACGTTCACGCGGTGGATCAAGTCCCAGTGCTTGTCCAGCGTTTCCGGCCCCGCCCCGATGGCAATTCCGGCGTTCGAGCAGAACAGGTCAATCTGGCCTTCGTTGCCCAATACGTCATCAATCAGGCGCACGACGTCGGCTTCCTGCCCCACGTCGGCCTGAACAAAGCGTGCCCCGGCTTCCGCCGCCTTTTCCGCGCCCGCTTCCGCTTTCAGGTCAGAGGCGATCACGGTTGCGCCTTCCTGCACAAATCGCTGCGTCAGAGCTAAACCGATTCCGCTGGCCGCGCCGGTCACCACGATGATTTTGCCCTTAAACTCCATCTCAGTTCCTCCCCGTCCGGTAATCCACGCCCTGCCGTTTCAGTTCCTCTTTGGCCACTGTTTCGGTATGCACGATGTCGGGGCCATCGGCCAGACGCAGCGTGCGGGCCTGCGCGTACATGGCGGCCAGCGGGGTGTGCTGGCTCACGCCCGCGCCGCCGAACACCTGAATGGCCCGGTCAATCACGCGCAGAGCGACGTTGGGCGCAACCACCTTGATGGCCGCGATCTGCCCCCGCGCTTCCTTGTTGCCCACCGTGTCCATCATATGAGCGGCGTTCAGCGTCAGCAGGCGGGCCTGATCAATTTCCATGCGGCTCTGGGCAATCAGTTCGCGCACGTGCTGGTGAGCGGCCAGCGGTTTGCCGAACGCCACCCGGGCCCCAGCCCGCGCCACCATGAATTCCAGCGCCCGTTCCGCCTGCCCGATCAGCCTCATGCAGTGGTGAATGCGCCCTGGCCCCAGCCGTCCCTGCGCGATTTCGAAGCCGCGTCCCTCGCCCAGCAAGAGATTAGAGGCTGGCACGCGCACATTCTCGAAGGTCATTTCGGCGTGTCCGTGCGGGGCGTCGTCGTAGCCGAACACGGTCAACATGCGCGTCACGGTCACTCCGGGCGTATCCATCGGCACCAGAATCATGGACTGCTGAAGGTGCTTGGCCGCTTCCGGGTCGGTCTTGCCCATGAAAATACTGATCTGGCAGCGAGGATCGCCCGCGCCGCTCGTCCACCATTTGCGCCCGTTGATCACGTATTCATCGCCGTCTCTAACAATGCTGCTCTGGATGTTAGTCGCGTCGCTGGAAGCCACTTCCGGCTCAGTCATGGAGAAGGCGGAACGAATTTCGCCGTTCAGCAGGGGCCGCAGCCACTTGGCCTGTTGGTCGGGCGTGCCGTAGCGGGCCAGCACTTCCATGTTCCCCGTATCGGGCGCGTTGCAGTTAAAGATTTCGGGTGCCCACCAGACCCGTCCCATAATTTCGCACAGCGGCGCGTATTCCAGATTGCTGAGGCCGGGGCCGTACTCGCCCTGCGGATCGCTGGCAGGCGGCAGGAACAGGTTCCACAGCCCCACTTCCCGCGCTTTAGGCTTCAGGTCTTCGATCAGTTGAATGTGCTCCCAGCGGCTCCCCGTGTTCACCTGACGGTCAAACTCGGCCTCGTTGGGATACACGTAGTCCGTCATAAATTTCGTCAGGCGCGAGCGGAGGTCGGTGGTGCGCGGCGAAACATCGAATACGGTCATGGAGACTCCTGTGGGGCGCGAGGTTCGGGTGTGGTTGTGGGTGCTTTTCCAATCGGGGCGATGGTCGCCAAAGCCACCGCGACAAGTGTGTCTGTGCCGTCCTGGGTGGCGTATACGTCGGCACGCACCACCACCTGACGCTTTCCGGCCCGCAGGACTTCGCCGCGTGCCCACAGCGTTTCACCGCGTGCGGGGGCCAAAAAATTCAGTTTGTATTCAGCCGTCACCACGTCTCCGGCCACGCTGGCGGCAGCCCAGGCACTCACCGTATCGGCCAGATACCCGATGACTGCGCCGTGCGCCTGCCCGTGATGCTGGGTCATGTTGGGGCGCAGATCGATCTCGATTTCCACCTTGCCCGCTTCAAAACGCCTCAGCCGCGTGCCGATCCACTGCGTAAACGCGCTGCCTTCCGCGCCGCGCTGCATCAGCTCCTGCGCGGCGGGCGACAGGATGCCGGACAGGTCAGGGATGGTCATGAGTTTTGAGCCTGAATGTTGGGAAGACTGTACACGGTGACCTTCAGGCCATGATTCGTCAATTCTTCCCGAATCATCGGCTCTATGAGGGCCCAATCGCCGCCCGCTACGCCTGCCCCGATACGCGGCACATGAACGCTTGCGCCCAAGCTTTGGGCTTCGTCGCGCACCCGCTCCAATCCTGTTCGAATGGCTTCATAGCGCACAGGCGGCTCGGCAGTGGGATTGTTTTTGCGGGCAATGTCGTGCTGGCCCACCAGGTTGGCGACGGTAAGAGTCGGGCTGACTGGAACGAATTGCACCTCGCCCAAAGCGTAAGCCTGCTCGGTTTGCCCAGTCGCCCAGCGCTTGAATTCGCGCTCTGGCTGTGGATATGCCTTAGATAGGGTCATCACGAAACCTCGGCCCCACGCGCCGATATCGTTGCAGATATGCACCAACAGGCGCGGGCCTTCGCCCTGTAGCTGGGTGGCGTCGCCCATGATATGAGTCAGGGCCATAAATACACCCGGAACACCGATTCCGCCGTCGCAGCGGGCTTATCGGAGCCTTCCAACTCAATCGTATTGAGCACCGAAATTTGCATGTACCCGGCTCCGGCCTCGGCGCTCTGCAACACGGCGCGGTTGCGAAGGCGGCTGCCCGCAGGCACAGGCGCGATAAACCGCACGCGGTTTAAGCCGTAATTCACGGTCATTCGCACGCCCTCAATCTGTGGTGCGCCGCCCCGGTTCATAAATTCTCCGGCCAACAGCGACAGCGTAAGGAATCCGTGCGAGATGGTGGTTCCAAACGGGCCAGCGGCGGCCTGCTCGGCATCCACATGAATAAATTGATGGTCGCCCGTCGCGTCGGCAAAAGCGTTGATGCGTTCCTGTGTAATCTCAATCCACTCCGACAACGCCACTTCCTGCCCGATGTGCTGGGGAAGTTCAGCAGCTACAAGCGTGGTCATACGCTCGTAATACCGCCGTCCACAGCGATATTTTGCCCGGTAATATACGCGCTGGCATCACTCGCCAGCAGCAGCGCGAGGCCCTTCAGGTCGGCGTCGGTGCCGAGGCGGTGCATGGGCGTGGCGGCTAGAATTGCCTGTTCCCCGTAGGCCAGCGTGCCTTTGGTCATCTTGGTGGGAAAGTAGCCGGGGCAGATGGAATTGACGGTAATGCCGTCTGGGGCGAGTTCGGCGGCCAGCGTGCGGGTGAAATTGACCACGCCGCCTTTGCTGGTGTTGTAGGCCAGCGTGGGCGTCATGCGGGGATCGTTGCCCTGCAATCCCGCCACGGAGGCAATATTGATGATTCGGCCCGCGCCCTGCGGCAACATGCAGCGCTTCAGCACGCTCTGGGTGATCAAAAACAGGCCGTTCAGGTTCACGTTGATAACTTTCAGCCAGGCGTCCAACGGGTGATCCACGGTTGCCGCGCCCCACGTCGCCCCAGCGTTGTTGACCAGAATATGAATCGGCCCCACTTCAGCCACGATGCGCTCTACCACAGGGTCAATCGTGTCGAAGGCTCCCAGATCGTTGGCGTACACGTGCGCTTCTACGCCCAGGCCGCTCAGGTGCGCCTTGGCCTCGTCCAACTCGTTTTGCTTGCGGGCCGTCAGCACCACTCGCGCCCCATATTCGCCCAACGCTTCGGCAATTTGTAGGCCGAGGCCGCGTGAGCCGCCGGTAATCAGGGCGGTTTTTCCAGTCAAGTCCAGCAATTCTTTTAGGGCCATGTCGCCTCCAGAGGGTGGGTGTATTCGGCTGTAAGTCCAGATCAGCATACCGAGAAATGTACGTGAACGTCAATTCTGAACGTTGGCGGATATTGTCGAAGAAGCTCATGCTGCTGAAAGGTGCTCGTCACGTGACGAGCAGAATTAGGTTCTGGCGGAAGCTGCGTACAGTACGCCTAAATCAGTGCTTACCCATGAAGGCCAGCACCTCACGGTTGAAATCGTTCAAGCGTTCCAGCGTCGGAATGTGGCCTGCGCCTTCGTAGGTAACGAACTCCGCCCCCGGAATCTGGGCGGCCAGATGTTGA